>NZ_JBFBCE010000033.1:0-100004 GCF_040689595.1 Streptosporangium sp. NPDC051023
GAACAGCATCATCGACAGGCTGCGGTCGACCGGCTGTACGGCGCGGACCGGGTCTAACGCGCCGGGTCGAACTCGGCGGGATAGACCGTCGTGCTGATCAGCCTGCCGAACCCGTCAAGCGTGAAATGGGCGAGAACCTGCTGGGACTCGTCGAGCCCGAACAGCACGCCCCGCGAACGGGCGCTGCGGATGTCGCGGTGGTCGGCGACCGTCACCGCCGCGCAGGGGAGCGCCTTCTCCCGCCAGGCGAACAGGAAGATGCCGGGGCGCAGTTCGTAGGCGGTGCACTCGTCGGTGTCCGCGAGCCCTTCCTCCGAACCGGCCAGGCACTGCCAGGTGTACTGTCGCGGCCCGAGGTAGATGTGCTCGTACACGCGGTCGTGGCCGTACTCCCACAGCACACGACGGCCGGTGAGCGCGGTGGACAGCGCGGGTGGAAGCATGGTCGACTCGATGCCTTCGATCCGCGCCGTCGCGAAGCGCTGCCGGACCCGAGGCAGGCCCGGTGCGGGGTCGCCGATCAGGGTGATCACCGACAGTGCGTGCCCGCTCGTGAAGTCGAGCGCGAGGCTTACGGACTCCGTCGGCGTCTGCGTGTGGTGGAACTGCACGTAGAAGAGATTGTCCGCGATCCGGAACGCCTCATAGCGGCCCTTTCCTGAGGCCGAGACGTCGTCTCCGCGCCCCGGGCTACGCGTCCACGTGACGGTGTCCGCGCCGAAACGGTGTGTGATGCGGGTGCCGTGGTCGTCGTAGAGCACGACCACGCGGCCGACGAGGGCGGAGGGCGGATCGGTTCTGGTGAGGCCGATGTCCGCGGCCCCGAGAAGTCCGTGGATGGGTCGACGGATCAAGGCTTCGGAAAGATCGCTAATCATGGTTCTCCTCACCGGAGGAAGACGAGGCGAGGGCAAGCGAGAACGCCACGGGCGCAGATGAGGCAGCGCCTGTGACTCCCGCTCGGCTCATCAAGATTGATTCCGCCCGCAGCGGCGGACTCTGGTCTGTCAGTAAGCGCGCGGCTATACGCCGATCGTTAGGTGCAATGCTGGTCGCGTGGAGCGGGATGAACGAGGCGGAGACGGCGTGGTGGAACTCGGCGAAGTCATGGGCGAACGCCGTGGTGACGTGGCCGATCCGCGTCTCTTGAACAGTATCGTTCAAGACTTACCTCCCTTGCCTCATGGGCAAAGCTTGCCGATCCCATATCGCATCTCGACAGGTTAGGTGCTGTCAAGGTGCCTGGAGCCGACACCGGATCGGGCGATCGCCGCACGTCCGATGATCGACGCCAGGCTTCGAAGCGCGCCGGGCGACCGCTACCGAGGTGGGCGGAGCCGCTCACGGGCGCTGATGTACTCCGCGACGATCTGCTCGATGATCTCGGCCGCCGGGAGCACCGAGTGGATGAGTCCGGCGGACTGGCCCGCCTCGGCCTTGCCCCAGGTGACGTCGCCATGCAGTGCGGCGTCCCTCAGCGTCGCGGTCTGAAACGCCTTGCGGCGCACGTCGAGGTCCGCGTCGGACTCTTCGAGTTCGGTCATGCGGGCGGTGAACTCGTTCGCGAGCGCACGGGTGACGACGAGCCCGCGTCCGACGGCACGGGTGCCGTCGACGGTCGCTGCGAGGACGGCGGCCTTGTAGTTCGGGTGGACGGTCGCCTCGTGGCTGGCGAGGAATCGGGTGCCGAACTGCGCGGCGTCGGCCCCGAGGGCGAGCATCGCGGCGAGGCCCGCGCCGTCGGCGACGCCGCCGGAGGCGATGACGGGGATGTCGGGGACCTCGGTGACGACGGCGCGCACGAGGACCTGCGTGGTGACCATGGCGGGTGGCGGGTGGCCGCCCGCTTCTGCGCCGACGACGATGAGTCCGTCGACGCCCGCCGTCGCGGCCTTGTGGGCGTGCTCGGTGCTGGCGACGACGTGCAGGCACGTGGTGCCGACGTCGCGGAAGCGCTCGAGGTAGCGCTGCGTCCCGCCCTGGGCTGCGATCAGGACCGGAGGTCTGTGCCGGAGGAGGACGTCGATCACCTCGTCGGCACCCTGCCGGTAGAGGGGAAGGTTGACGGCCCACGGCCGGTCGGTCCCGGCGGCCATCTCGTCGAGCGTGCGCGTGAGGTCGACGAGCCGCATCGGGCCCGCGGCGACGACGCCGAGTCCACCGGCCCGGCTCACGGCGAGCGGCAGGGCGGAACTGGACGAGGCCCAGGACATGCCGCCCTGAATGATCGGCAGGTCGATTCCGAGCAGGCGGGTGACCGAGGTGGAGATCACGCTCCCACCTCGCTGCGCTCCTGCTCGAGCAGCTTGCGCGCGTGGGCCGCGAGCTGGTTCTTCTGCACCTTCGAGCTCGCGGTCATCCCGATGTCCTCGAACCCCTCCACGATGCGGAGGTGACGGGGGACCTTGAACCCGGCGAGGTGCGCGCGGGACCAGTCGAGCAACTCCTCCTCGGTGGTGTCACCGGGCTCGGTGAGCACGACGAACGCGAAGGGAACCTCGATCAACCGCTCGTCGGGGACCCCGACCACGGAGGCCTGATGGACGCGGGGATGGCGGTGCAGGGCATCCTCGATGTCGGCGGGTGCGACGTTCTCCCCACCGACTCTGATGATGTCCTTGGTGCGTCCGACGAAGTGCAGGCGCCCGGCCGCGTCGAGGATGCCGATGTCGCCGGTGAACAGCCATCCGTCGGCGTCGATGGTGGCGGCGGTCTGCTCGGCGTCGTCGAGGTAGCCCCGCATGACGTTCCAGCCGCGGACGAGGATCGAGCCAGGCTCGTCGGGGGCGCAGTCACGACTGTCGTCGAGGGCGCGGATCCGGACCTCGACACCCGGCTGGATACGCATCGCGCCGGAGGCCCGTACGGCCTCGTCCTCCCACCAGGCGGACAACGAGACGTTGGGGGAGGCCTCGGACAGGCCGTAGGCGGCGACACACTCGGCGGCGCCGAGTTCGTCGATCACGCGTCGGATCACGGTGGGGGACGCCGCGACCCAGGCTCCCCGCAGGTGCAGCGTCCGCCGGGCGCGGTCGGGGTGGTTGAGCAGCATCAGCGCGATGGTGTCGTTGCCGGAGAAGTGCGTGCACCGTTCCGCCTCGAACAATCGCAGCGCCTCGGCGGGCTCGAAGCGGGGCATGGTCACCAGTGTGGTGGCGTGCTGGATCGATGCGAGCACCGAGAGCGTGCTCCCCGCGACGTGGAAGAACGGCCGCGCACTGTGGTAGCGATCGCCCGGGCGCAGGCCGAGGCGTACCCCGGCGAAGAAGGCGTCGGCGCACATGCCGCGATGGGTGAGCAGCACACCCTTCGGTCGCGAGGTGGTGCCGGACGTGTACTGGACCAGCAGGATGTCGTCCGGACCGGCGGCGGGCGGCACGGCGCCCACGTCGCTCCCCGCGTCGATGAAGTCCGACCACGCGGTCGCCCAGTCGGGGACGTTGTCGCCGAGCACGACGACCGACGTGAGCTCGGGCAGGGCCGGGCAGGTCGGGGTCCCGGCGTGACCGATGCCGAGCTCACGCAGCATCGTGATGAAATCCACGCGCAGGACCCGGTCCGCCACGAACAGGGTGGAGATGCGGGCGTGGTGCAGCGTGTACTCCACCTCGCCGGCGGTGAACCGGGTGTTCACCGGAACGGTGACGGCCCCGACGCTCCCGAGGGCGACGAACAGGGCGACCCAGCGCGGCTCGTTGCCGAGGCAGACGCCGACCCGGTCACCGTGCCCGATGCCGGCGGCGGTGAGAGCCGCGCGGATGCGGGCGACCTCCCGGGCCAGCTCGGCGTAGGTGATTCGGTCATCGGCGGTGACTATCGCCTCGACATCGGGAGCGAGCAGCGCGGCGCGGTCCAGCGCCTCGTGCGCGGTGACAGGACACGCCGTTCTGAGATCCATCAAGCTTTCTCCGTCCCGGATCCGGTGCGCCGGACCTGTGGTCCGCCCTGGGCGACGTACGCGCAGACCGTGATCGCGTCGGCCATCGAGCCACCTCCTCGTACTGGCTCTAGGAGTACGCAAATCTGTTGACGTTGTCAACACCCTAGAAATTGTTTGTGTGGTCGCGTTCCTGGTGCTCCACGTCCAGTGCGAGGTCGGCGAGCTTGTCGAGCGCGCGCACCAGCACCTCTCGCTCCTCCGGGGACAGGACGGCGAGGAACGTCGCATCGCGCTCGTTCGCCGCGCGTATGAGGCCGCGGTAGACCTCTATGCCCGTCTCGGTGAGCGCCAGCTGGGATGTCCGTCCGGACCCCGCGGTCCGGTTGACCAAGCCCCGTTCTGTCAGCTTGGTCACGACGCGGCTCATCTGCGCTTTGTCGAGGCCCGCGCGCCGGGCCAGCCGGTTCTGGGTGAGCGTCGGATCGGACGCGATCAGGGCGATCGCCCGCCACTCGCCGAGGGTGACATCGAACTCGCGGCGGTAGCGCAGGGCCGCACTGCGGGAGAGGGCCGCCGATGTGCGTGACAGGCGATAGGACAGCAACTCGGCGATGGGGACGAGATCCCCGACGTTCGCGTGCTCGGGCATGGAGAGAGCGTAATGGGCCAGGGGACTGTGTTGCATCATCAACAACTAGCGGATCCGCTGCGATCGCTGGGTGATCGCTACGGACGCGGGCGCGTTGGCGGCTTCCTCTACCGGGCCGCATACAAGCCTTCCCCATTCGCCCGTTTCACCGAAGTCGGTGCCTTCGCCTCGGTCTGCTCCACCTCATCCTGGACGGGAAAGTCTTCGACACCGATGCCGCCAGAAGACCACCAGCATGAAAGGCGAGAAGATCGATGCCTGGTATGCGGGAAAGACCGCTGATTTCGGTGGCAATATTCAAGCTTTGTTCGCCCCAGGAGGGTTGCCGTTGTGGACCTCGGATGTGGAACCCGGGAACGTAGCCGACATCGTCGCCGCTCGCAGGCATGTCCTGCCCGCCGCCTACCCCTATGCCCGCACCATGCCGGTCCTCGCCGATCCCGGCCATGAAGGCGCAGGTCATGGCGTGCACACCCCGTTCAACCTGGCTTCAACAGATCAACATGCCGTCTACCCGTGCTCTGTTAAGTCCGGACGTAGAGATTGAGTGCATGCCCGGCTCCAGTGCTACTGGCGTGCCTGGTCCAACGCGCCCCCGCCCCCTGAACTCCAACGCCTACTCGCCACCGTCGGAGCCGGGCACGCCCTCAACCTCTACATTCAGATTTAATAGACCACCGGTAACCTCAGTCGGTCTTCGCCCGCTCAAGCACCTCTTTCAGCGAGTCGGCCTTGGCCAAGACGTCGATGGCGGTCTCGCGGACCCATCCACCGATCGACATGACGGTGGGGAGGTCTCCGTAGTCGTCGGTCACGCTGTCCCACAGTGGTTCGCGCGGGTCGGATGGGAACTGTCAACGGTCATGAGCGTGTCGGACGGGCGATCGGGACTTCATCGTCCGGATGATCGGCCCACTCGCACGCGCTGCAGATCTTCTCCAATCACGACGGTGCCGTCGTAGTCTCGCCTGATCGTCGACCGCCAGCGCCCGACCGGGAGCTTCGGCGGCGTGGGCGAGGTGATCGAGAGCGGCACGATGTGCGACAGGGCGACGGTGTGCGCTCCGGCCCTCGCGGCGATACCACCGATCTCGGTGATATCGGTGTGACAGCCCCGCAAACCGGTCACCATGAATTCCGCCATGCCGTGGTCCAGCATGCTCTGGCCGTCCATGATCTCGTGCACCAGCACGTCGGTGTTTCGGGCCAGCTCCACGAGGTTGTCGCTCGGCGTGGTGTCGCCCGAGAATGTGACGCTGCCGTGGTCGGTGTCGAACCGGAAGCCGAACGCCGGGAAGGGCCAGTAGTGGGTGACCAGGGTGGCACTCACTCGCACGCGATCGTCCTCGTACACGGTGAAAGGACGCATCCGGGGCGGCGCCGGAAGATCGGCCGACGCGTTCACCCGAAGGTCGTGCGGCACGACGATGTCCCGGATATCCGGCCCGAGCCGGGCCCGGATTCCCTGGCTGTTCGTCGTGGTGGCGAATCCGGACAGCACTCCGTTGTGGACATCGGTCATGCCCGGGTGCGGGTTGTCCGGTTGGATCAGCTCCACCCCCGGCATCGGCACCCCGGGCGGCAGGCCCAGCGACGGCGGACCGTAGACGTGCAGCTGACCGGGATAGCCGTAGTCGTGTCCGGGCAGTGATCGTCCGAACAGGATCAGCGGGAGGTAGTCGGAGAAGTGGTCGGCGTGGAAGTGGGTCACGAACAACGCCCGCAGCATCGCATGGGTCACCCCGGCCGCATACATTTGCCGGACCACGCCGCTACCGCAGTCGACCACGTACGCCGCACCGTCGACCACCACGACCTGGGAGGTCATCTGCCGGTCCGTCATGGGGACCGGACCACCGCCGGTACCCAGCAGCACCACGCTCGTACCGGACCAATCCTGCTTGCCCGGCCCTGGCTTGGCCGAGTCCGCGTTCGCCGCGGCGGGGGTGAGCACGGCACCGGCCAAACCGGCCACACTCGCCCCGCCGAGCGCACCGATGCCCTTGAGCACGCTGCGCCGCGAGCTGCCCGATCCGGACGTCTCGCAGCAGGAGGATATGGGGAGTTTCGTCATGAGACCACTTCCTTCGACAGCGGCACCGATGCCGCCTCTGATACGCGGAAAGGGCACGAGCGATCGTGCTAACGCGCTGGTTGCCGCCGACTCTGCGCCGCGTCGTTGATGGTTTGCCCGTTGGCGTGCACCATGCCGGTGCGCGACCCGGCAGCCGGCTCGAGTTTCCCGTGCCATGGACCCGGTGTGGATGGCCGCGGACAGTCCGTACGCGGTGCGCCGGCCAACTCGACGGCCTCCTCGTCGGTACCGAGGTCTTCACATCCGGCTTGAGTAGTGCGGTGTTACCCGAGCACGAGCGCGGGTGCGACGGAACGCGTCGCGAGCATGAGCGGGGCGTTTGAGCACTCCGGCACGTGTGGTGAACGACGCCCGCACCCAATCCCACTGCGCGGCAGTACGGCGTCCGCACGTCCGACATCGGACGGATCGATCGGGCGGCCGCTCGTACCGAGGCGTTCGCCGGTAGTGACCTCGACGATGGCGGTGCTCCCTGCCGAGTCCTCCCGCCAGCAGCCAGAGTAGAGCCGACCATTCCACACGCTGGGATCTAGAAGCTGCACGTCACACTCCGTTTCCGAACACAGGGCGCCCTCGGACGCCGACTGTGCCCGCCGACGTTACGTGCCACAGACCACGGAGCACCTCACTCGCCGTGTACTAATCTCAGGCCGGATGATGCGACACCGTGTCTGACAAGGAGGAGGGCACGGCGCTGGACGACGCGGTCCAACACCTCGCGAGGCCAACGCCTTTTGCGCCGCGCGAAATCCCACGCCGTGCTTTTGCCGCAGGGGTGTCAACGGCCAAGTGCGCGTCACGGCGGATCGCCGCGTATGGCTCGGCCTTCGACAAGCGAGGCACCGAGACTCCTCGCGCTCCTCAGCGCCTCGATAGTCGCACCGCAACCAGTTGAGCGCTGTCAAAACTCAGCAACATGGCCCAGCGGTCTATGCGATCGCTGCCACAGCTGACCTGCAAACGCTGTCGCACCTCACGTACAGAGCCAGGTGTCCTTTCAGCCAGTGAGAGCAAAAGGGCTGGCCGGAGCTTTCACGGAGAGAAAGCTGTCGGTCAGTGCTGCGAGATCGATCGGATAGACCACCTGGTCGGCGGTTCGCAGGGCCCGTCAGCACCCACCGCTCCCCGGCCGGGATCTATCGCTCTGGGGGCGTGGGCGCAGATGACGTGGGGGCGTCGAGGATCCGATGGCCCGGTCCCGTCGGCCATGCGCACTTCTCTCACCTAGGTGACCGTTTGATGATTCCGGTGCCATTCCCCTTACCAGTTTTCCGCTGTGCCGGGAAGGGGACAGATCACTCACCAAAAGGAAACGAATTTATTATTCCTGACTTTCTGCGGTGATTGTCGATCCGAGGGTGTTTGTCGGTGGCCCGTGTTTATATTTCCCGTAGGCCGACGCGCCGCAAACATCATCGGTTGACCTTCAGGGAGTTGCCATGCCTCCAGGCAAGTATTACCGGCGGGGACATTGGGTAAGTAAACCAAGACCGAAAAGCGCACAGATGTCCGGGTGGGCGATTCTGGCAGTCCTCGCCGCCTTGGTGTGGTTCGCCACCCTGGGATCCGGCGCAGACGAAAACACGCCGCAGAAGCCGTCACAGGTCTCGAAGACCGCGGCCCCAGCCCAGGTCCCGGAAGCCGAGCAGCCCGCGGAACCGGGCGACGAACTCCCTCCAGAGCCGACCGAGGCGCCGTGAGACGCCGGAGACTTCCCGTGCGTCTTTCCCGGCCACGGATGCCGGCCAACTCGATGGAATGGTGCGCCGCCGCGGTGGTCGCGGTGGTCGCGGGATCTTTCGTGGTCCGGGGAATTCAGACCGCCGTCGACCTGATTCTCAGCCGCTGGTACATCGGCGTTCCGGTGGGACTCTGCGCCCTTGTGGCGATCACAGTGTGGGCGTGGTGGGGCGTCACCGCCCTTCGCCGCCGGGCCGATCGCCTGCGTGGGGTGCGGTTGACGCTGTCCACGCTGGACGCGATGTCCCCCATCGCTTTCGAGTGGGCGGTGCGCGACCTCATGGTGCGCGATGGCATCGCCGCCCGGCACGTGGGACAGCGAGGAGACAAGGCGGCCGACGTCATCGGCCGTGACCTCAGCGGATACGTCATCGTCGCGCAGTGCAAACACACCACCACAGCGGCCAAGGTCGGCGCCCGGGTCATCTACGAGGTCAACGGGACGGCCCATCCCGTGCACAAGGCGGACGTCGCGGTGGTGGTCACCAACGGATCCTTCACCCGCGACGCGCGGCGGAGTGCTGACGACTTCCAGATCCACCTGATCGGCAGGGAGGAACTGCACCGCTGGGCCGGTGGAGCAGTGTCCCTGCAGGGGTTGTTGAGGCTGACCACCCCGCTGCGGCGCTGGCGACGCCTGCGCCGTACCCCCTCCCTCCTGATCCGCCACGGCTCCACGCCGGAGCGCACCCCTCGCGCGCAGCGGTAGATCCTCCGAAGCGGTTCAGCACGAGGCGATGCGATCCTGCTGGGTCCCCCGGCGGAACACCCCCGCACGGGGATGTTCCGTGTCGGCTGTGGTGCACCGACCACCACACCAGGTCGGCCCCGCGCCTGCGGGAGTCGCAGGCAGGCGGGTCGTGGTTCCCCGTGAGTCCCCGTGGATGACCGGGGCTCCCCGCCTGATCTGGTTGCTGCTCAAGAGCCTGATCCCGGTCTTGAGCCTGAAGGGCGAGCCCATGGTCACGACAGAATCAAACGAATGATCGACATTGTCGGTCAGGTGGGGTGTTAGGAGGCGAACTCGGCGGCGTGGTCGGCTGCCCATTCGGCGAAGGTCCGGCCGGGATGTCCGGTGAGCTTTTGGACCACGTCGGTCAGGGGCACGGGTTTTCCGTCGGTGGACTTCCAGTAGTCGAGGATGCTGTCGGCGAAGTTGGGCGGGAGGTGTTCGGCCATCGCTTCCTTCCATTCCGCGGGGGTGACCTGTTCGACAGTGATGGGCTGGCCGACGGCTTTTGCGAGTTGGTCGAGTTGCTCGGCGAACGTCAGGGTCTCCGGTCCGGTCAGGTCGTACACTCCGCCGTGGTGCCGGGGCTGAGTGAGGACGGTGTACGCGGCCTCTGCGATGTCCCGTTCGTGGATGGGGTCGTTGTAGGCGCCGGGGTAGGGCAGGCGGACAGGTTTCCCCGTCTTGATCGCCCAGGCCCAGCCGGTGGCGTTGGCGGCGAACGATCCCGGCCGGAGGATGGTCGCGGTGATCGGCGAGGCCTGGACGGCTCGTTCGGCGTCCAGATGGGACTTGGCCATCGCTGAGGTCTCGGCGTCCGGGGAGAGCACGGCGGCGGAGGACAGCAGGACGATGTGCTGCACTCCGGCCCGACCTGCTTCGTCCAGGAATGTGTCGAGGTGGGAAGCCGAGGCGTACAGGAACACCGACCGCACCCCCGCCAGGGCCGACGCGAACGTCGATGGGGCCGTCAGGTCAAGCCTGACGGCAGGGATCCCTTCGGGCAGCGTGAGCTGTGCGGGCTCGGCGGACCCGACCCGGACGGCAAGCCCGGCGTCGGTGACCAGTGAGAGCAGGCGGGTGGCGACCGCGCCGCGGCCTCCGGTGATCAGAATCATGGATTTGTCTCTCCTCAGTGATGGTGCCGAGCGGGCGCGTTGCGTGGCAGCAGCCACACGACGCAGCAGCTCAGCAGAATGGCCCCGGCGATGGTGGCCAGGCTGATGGTCAAGGCGTGAGCCTGGGTGCCGAGGGATGTGAAGTACACGGTCGTGACGGCGGCGGCCCCGATCGCGTTGGCGAGCTGCTGGACGGCGGCGAGTGATCCGCTGCCGCTCCCTGCTTCGTCGAGATCGGTGTCGCCCATGGTGACGTCGTAGACGGTGCCGAAGCAGGTCCCCATCCCGAGCCCGATCACGAAGGCGGTGGGCGCCAGCGCCCAGCCGCTCAGTCCTGTGCCCTGCGCCTGGACCAGGCCGAACAGTAGCCCGGTACCGGCCAGGGTGATCAGCAGCCCGGCGAAGACGAGGTTACGGCCCATGGTGACGATGAGCCGGTAGGAGCTGATGGAGGCGACCACGATTCCCGCCGCGATCGGTGCGATTCCGACGGCTGCGGCACGCATCGGGCTGTAGCCGAGCCCGTCCTGCATGAACAGCGACAACACGTACAGCAGCCCGGACACGGCTGCGAAGAACACCAGGCCGAGCAGCAGCCCAGAGGTGAACCCGCGGTTCTTCAGCAGCGACGGCTGGATGAGCGGCGCGGCGGCGGTGACCTGACGGCGGGCGAACAGAGCGAAGAACAGCACCCCGGCGCCGACGGACAGCAGTGGAAGAAGGGTCCAGCCGCGCCCCGAGCCCTCGATGAGGCCGAACAGCAACCCGAGCATGGCGGCGCCGAGTAGGACCGAGCCGAGTGCGTCCAGACGGGCCGACCGGTCGCCCGCATCGGAGGGCAGTAGCCGGAACGCGGCGACCAGGGCGCCCCCGCCGAGCACGATGTTGATCAGGAACATCGACCGCCAGCCCAGCCCGAACAGGTCGGCGTCGATCAGGAACCCGGCGAGGATCGGCCCGCCGACGGCCGACAGCCCGAGGGCGGGCCCGAAGGTGCTGAAGGCCTTGCCGATCTCGGTGCGCGGGAACACCGCACCGAGAATGCCGAACCCCTGCGGGATCAGCATGGCTCCGAAGGCGCCCTGGAGGAGGCGGAAAAAGATGATCGAGGTCGGGGCGAACGCGAGCCCGCACCCCACCGAGGCGACTGTGAACCCGCAGAGCCCGATGAGGAACAGACGGCGGCGCCCGAACCGGTCCCCGAGGCGTCCGCCGACAACCAGCAGCACACCCAGGGCCAGCGCATAGCCGGTGCCGAGCCACTGCATGAGGGACGCGCCTCCGCGCAGGTCGGCGGCGATGGTCGGGGCGGCGATGTTGGTGATCGTCGCGTCCAGGAGATCGAGGATCGAGGCGGCGAGGATCACGGCCAGGACGGCCCAGCGCCGGGCGGAGGGAGCCCCCACGGCGGTGGGACTGGCATGGGTGGACATGGAGGACAACTTTCCGAAGCAGGAACGAACGTCGCTCGTAACGAACAACGTTCGTTGCGGACGATAGATGTCGAACGTTGTTCGTGTCAAACGTTGTTCGTTATAGGCTGGCCGTATGCGCGCACCAGTGAGCCGCCGGGCCCGCCCCGCCAAGGCCCCCCTGAGCCGGGAAGTGATCGTCCGCACCGGCCTGAAGGTCCTCGACCGTGACGGCCTCGACGCCCTGACCATGCGTCGCGTCGGCCAGGAGCTCGACACCGGTGCCGCCTCGCTCTACGTGTACGTGAAGAACCGCGAAGACCTGATGGACGCGATGCTGGATACAGCCCTCGCCGACGTCCCACTCCCGGCCGAAGGCCCTTGGCAGCAGCAGGTCGAGGAGCTGGTGGTCTCCGCGACCGAGGCAATGAGCCGCCATGAGGGCTTGGCCCTGGTCGCGCTGGGCGGTATCCCCTCCGGGGAGCACGCCCTGCGCATCCTCGACCGGCTGCTGGCCCTGCTCAAGGACGGCGGACTGGACGACATGACCGCCGCCTGGGCCGTCGACCTGCTCTACCTGTACATCACCGCGGGCGCTGCCGAGCAGGGCGCCTACAACACCACCGACCGCACCCAGGGGCAGCACCTCGCGGACGCCGAACGGCTGTACGCCGAGCTGCCCGCCGACCGCTACCCGATGATCACCGCACTGCGCGGCCCGCTCCTGTCCGCAGGCGACCGCGAACGCTGGGGCCTTCAGGTCCTGCTCAACGGCATCCTGAACACCCCGGCCGGCGGCTTCACACCGGCCGACACCTGAACTTCACACCGGCCGACATTCGACACGCTTGATCAGGAGGACCGGGAGACGGCGGCGTTCTACGTCGACCTGCTGGCCGAGCGTGGCGTTCTGCTGGATGAGCCCTACACCCGTCAGCTCCATGGCAAGCCGCGTGAGCTGCGTTTCCATCTCGATAGGGAAGCGGTCCGGATCACCTATTGGATCGCACCGGGTCGGCGGATCGTCATGCTGACGGTGTTCCGCAAGCAGCGGATGCGCGAGTCCGCCGAGATTGAGCGGGCGTGGCGAGCCATGCAGCGGTGTATCGCTGAGGCTCACACGGCAGACGAGGAGTGAGCGGTATGGGCGAGCGCAAGAGCTGGGGCGCCAAGCGGGCTGAGATCATGAACCGTCCGGGGGCCGGAGCGGCGTACGAGGCCGCCCGGATCCGGTTCGAGCTGGGGGAGGCGGTACGGCTGCGCCGTGAGCAGCTCGGTCTGACCCAGAGCGAGCTGGCCGAGCGTACGGGGTTGAAGCAGCCGGCGGTGGCACGGTTTGAGGCAGGCGGGACGATGCCGACCATCCCGATGCTGGAACGGCTCGCGGAGGCCCTGGAGATGCGACTGAGCGTCCAGTTTCAGCCTCTGCGCGAAGCAAGCTGATCGCCAGAGACGCTTCCAGCCTACAGATCGCCGAAGCAAGACCGAAGGACACTGAAAACAATCAAGGCCCAGGTAGGAAAATCGTCCCTGAGCTGGGCCTTCGCTCTTGGAGCGGGTGACGGGAATCGAACCCGCGCTGTCAGCATGGGAAGTCTCTATCGTGCCTGGCTGTTGAGCTAGGAAGCCGCTGACGTGAGGCGGTGGGCGGCCACCGCACAGGTCTCCGCCTCTCGCCCGGCGCAGGCATCCGGGGTGCCGAGGATAGCGACATCCCCGCCGTGTACGGCGTGCTGCTCGCCGAACTCGTCCCCCTCGACCTGGCCTACATCCACCTTGAGGCCACCACCGACGAGGACGTGCCGGTCGAACTGCGCAAGGCCCGGCACGCTCATCGTCAACCCGTCCTCCCCGATGAGCCCGCGGCAAACGGACAAGGCGGCCGCTGATCAATGGCTGGGGCTCGGCGCCGATCTGATCAGCTTCGGCCGCGCCTTCATCGCCAACCCCGACCTCGTGGAACGACTGTGTCAGGAGCTGCCGATCGCGCCTCACGACGAGTCCACGTGATACGAGGGCGGTGGCGCCGGCTATCTCACCTACACCGCCTACCGGCACACAGCCTGAAAACAGCCGGGACGATCCGGCGAAGAACGCGATGCCGGTCGCACTCCTGTCTGGTCGCGCCGGTCACCCGGCTCCAGGGCGTGCTCGAAGACGTTGCGCAGGAACTCCTCGCGGTGCACGTCGCCAGCCGCGGCCTGGAACAGTGCCTTGAAGGTCGCCGGGTCCTCGTGAGGCCAAGGCTGACAGCGGTCGCACACTATGGCGCACCGGGGGGCTTGTGGCAAGACCCGGGTCGTGCTGCAGAATCTCCGACCGAAGCAAGAACCCGCGGAAATGAGGAGAGTCATGATCTCGGCTGAGGAACGATATCGGAAGCGTCGTATTGAGGTCGACGGGCTTGAAATGGCATACGTCGAGGAGGGAGAAGGTGATCCGATCGTCTTTCTTCACGGCAACCCGACTTCGTCGTACGTATGGCGGAATGTAATTCCGTATCTGGCGGATAAAGGGCGCTGCATCGCCCCGGACCTGATCGGGATGGGCGATTCCGCGAAACTTCCGGCCAGCGGGCCGGGCTCATACCGCTTCGTCGAACATCGTCGCTATCTCGATGTGTTCCTTCAGGCCCTCGGCGTACGTGAGCGGGTGGTCATGGTGCTGCAGGACTGGGGTTCGGCCCTGGGTTTCGATTGGGCGTACCGTCAGCCTTCCGCACTCCGGGGTATCGCCTACATGGAGGCGTTCGTGGCCCCGATCCCCTCGTGGAGCGACTGGCCGGAGCCTGCGGTTGCGCTCTTCCAGGCGATTCGCTCCACTGCGGGTGAAGAGATGGTCCTCGACCAAAACTTCTTCGTCGACGACGTTTTGCCTGCACAGATGCTGCGAGGGCTGTCGGAGGCGGAGATGGCCGTCTACCGTCGTCCCTACACGGAACCGGGCGAGTCACGCCGACCGACGCTGACTTGGCCGCGCGAGGTTCCCGTCGCGGGCGAACCACGCGATGTTCACGATGTCATCACGCGTTATGCGGAATGGCTCGCCAAGTCTTCGGTTCCCAAGCTGTTCATCGAGGCGGTTCCAGGAACGATGTTTGAAACACACCGGGCCATCGCCCGGTCGTGGCCGAATCAGGCACACATCACGATCACGGGTGGCCACATGGTTCAAGAAGACGCTCCCGATCAAATCGGGGCGGCCATCGCCTCCTGGCTGCGAGACCTCTCCTGAAAGGGGCGGTGGTGCCCGGGCTCCGAGGCGACCTGGTGCTGGTGGAGGGCGCCCCGATCACGGACATCACCGCTACCCGGTACCGGAAGATGGCAACCTCCAGGTCCGGGGGGACGATGTTCTGGGACAGGGTGACGGCGAACCGTTCGAAGATCCAGTCGTCCTGATCGGCGCCCTTTATCTCGTGAATCTTACGGAACTCGGCCAGCAGCGCGTCGGGGTCGGTCGGCAGTGCGGCCGGCAGGGCATAGGTGTTCTCCGGCGCCTGCCCTCCTGGGGCGGAGGTCTGCAGCCTGCCGTTCACCTTGTAGCCGACCCGCTTGCCGTCGGCTCGCGTCCAGAACTCGTTGACCGTGTTCAGCAGCGGCGTCTGCGGGGTGAGGTGCTTGCCCATGTACTCCTTGCCGAAGCTCTGCGCCCGGTTCTCGGTGTAGATCCACTGATCGTCGCGGGGCGGCGTGAGGGTCTTGTTCTGTACGGTCGTCGCGATTCTGGTGAGCACCACCTGCGCGTTGGCGGCGGGGATCGTGGGCTCCCCCCCGCCTGTCGTCTGTACCAGGGTCGTCACCGTCGCGATCACCAGCGCCGACGCGGCCACGGCCAGCGCCCGCACCGCCCATCTGTGCCTCGGGCGCCGCCTCGTAGCTCGCGCCATGAGGGCGTCCCTGGCCGCCGACCTGGCGGCGGGGCCGGGAGGCTCCGGCCGGTCCCAAGCCTCACGCAGCATCTCCACGTCGTTCATCGCGCGTCCTTTCCCGTGACGGCCTGGATCTTCTTACGGGCCCGGTGCAGTCGCGACCGGGCCGTACCCGCCGGAATGCCCAGCGCCCTGCCCGCCTCCTCCGAGGTGAGCTCGGCCCAGGCGACCAGGAGCAGCACATCCCTGTCACCGTCGGCGATCTCGGCCAGGGCCCGGGCGAGCTGCGGCTTGCGGGCGCCCGCGTCCACCTCTCCCGCGACCCGGTCGGTGTGCTCCTCCGCGGGATCCTCCATGCCGGCCCTGGCCGGCGCCCGGTACTGGCGTACCTCGGCACGGCGGTGCCGGGCGATCACGTTGGACGCTATGCCGTACAGCCAGGGCCGGGCGTCATCGCGTGAGATGTCGTAGCCGGTGCGCTTGTCGAAGGCGATCAGGAACGTCTCCGCGGCCACGTCGTCGGCCAGGCCGGTGCCCAGCCTGCGGGTGGCGTAGCCGTGGATCTCCGTGTAGTAGTGGTCGAAGATGGCGGAGAAGCGCTCGGGCTCCCGCCAGGACTGCTCGATGATCACGGCGTCCGCGGTTTGCGCGGGCAACGCCCGTGTCATCGCGGTCACCTCTCGGTCCTAGGGTTCACGCCTCTCCTTCACCGATGCCCCCGTAAGTTGTTCATAACGGGACATGACCTGGGCGAGGAGGAGGATCGGGTCGTCGTCAACCCGCTGTTGATGCTTGCCGAGGAGCCAGTTTCAGCTGGTCAGATGGCATGCCAAAGAGGATTCAGAAGATCGTTTTCGTGTGGTGTGCCCATGGTATGCCCATGAAGATCGAAAGCCTGAGCGGTGATCAAGGGATCGCCTGGTCAGTCTGGACGAGGGAGGGGAGCGGGTGACAGGAATCGAATCCGCGCTGTCAGCTTGGGAATCGGCTGCTGATATTGGTGGGCTGAGTTGGCAAAAGAGGGGGCGGGTAGACGGGGCATGGTTCCCTGTGAGTCTCCGTGAGTGACCAGGCTTCCCTGCCTGTTCTGGCACGGATCTGGCACGAAACCTCGATGTCGAGAAGTCTCCGACACCGACGGAGGTCGAGATCCGTTCAAACCGTGGAAGTGGAGCGCCGCTGCTTCAAACCGCGTACCTTGATCGTCTTTTGGGCGACGCCTAGGCTTTCATGCCATGGAGATGGGGAGGTCGGACCGTGACCGTCGGCCGTGGCGCGACCGGGTGGTCAGGCGTCGTGCGATCACAGCCCTGCTGATGGGGGCGACGGGGTTGGCCGTTCTGGGCACAGTGCTCGTCGTCTTACCGGGTGGGTTGGTCGACTACGACCTCGCCGGGGCGAGTGTCGCTGCGCAGGACCGGCTGAAAGCGGTGAACGATGTCCGTACGACGCTTGTGCAGGCCGTCGGCGGCATGGTCCTGCTGTTCGGTGCGTACGCCACCTGGCGGCAACTGCGAGTCAGCCAGGACGGCTTGCGCGCCACCCAGGAGGGCTACGTCACCGACAGGTTCAGCCGGGCCGTCGACCAACTCGGCAGTGACAAGCTGGAGACACGCATCGGCGGATTGCACGCGCTGTGGCGGATCGCGGAGCACTCCGCTCGCGACCGTGAGGCCGTCATCTCCATCAAGGCCGCCTACCTGCGTACACACCTGCCGTGGCCGCCCAAAGGGCCGGAAGCGCCGGCGGCGGACACGCCCATCAACGACATCGTGCCACTGGAGGCCCGCGCCGCCGACGCCCAGGTGGCGCTGACCGGCCTCGGCGTGCTGTGCCAGTACCGGGAGCAGCCCTGGGTCAACCTCAGCGTCACCGACTTGCGCCGGGCTGACTGCGACGGGCTCTTGCTACCCGGGGTCAACCTGGATCGCTCCTGCATGGAGGCGGCGGGCCTGTACCATGCCAACCTGACGCAGGCCTCCCTCGTCTCGGTCAACCTGCGGCACGCCGACCTCAAGACCGCGATCCTGCGCCGTGCCCGCTTCGCTCTGGCCGACCTGCGAGGCGCACGGCTGGTCGAAACCAACTTACGCGACGCGGACTTCACCGAGGCTGATCTGCGCGAGGCG
The DNA here is from genome assembly GCF_040689595.1 of Streptosporangium sp. NPDC051023. Classification (NCBI taxonomy): domain Bacteria; kingdom Bacillati; phylum Actinomycetota; class Actinomycetes; order Streptosporangiales; family Streptosporangiaceae; genus Streptosporangium; species Streptosporangium sp. NPDC051023. Next base: position 17,625 of record NZ_JBFBCE010000033.1, read on the forward strand.
AACCTGCGCAAGGCCGACGCGGGCGGCACTGTCTTCCGCCGCGCCGACCTGCGCCTGGCCGACCTGCGTGGCACCGACTTGAGCACGGCCGACCTTCTCCAGGCACGTCTGACCGGCGCGGTGGCCAGCGAGCACACTCGCTGGCCCATCGGCTTCGACCACTTGGCCGCCGGCGTCGTCGTCACCGAGGATCCTGGCCCCGAACCCGTGCCCCTGCTCCAGCCGCCGGGGATAACGACACAGCACCCGCCCCTACAATCCACACCGTGACCGAGGGGCGCGGGTGAAGACCGGGGGGAAGATCCTGGCCGGCGCTGCTCCTCCTCTGTCCCTGTTATCTCCGTGGTGCCCCTGTCGCGCAGCGGGCGCAGGTCTGCCCGATCACCAGCGGTAGGCAGCCCGGCTTCGCGCACAATCGGACGGCCCCGTCCAGGTTCGCGTTGAGCCGATCCAGGGGACGATCGACAACTCCAATGCCTTGTCTCCTCACAGTGGTCGACGGCTTCGTTGCCCGGCCCAAGCGGTGGCAGCCGTGTCGTGCCTGTCAGGAAGAGTGAACTTCAGGGGCAGGCCAGGCACCATCTTCGGTGAACTGCGATCCCCAGTAGAACGGGTTCACGTCGCGAAGAGTGCGAACGCCCCACCCCGTCATGTTGGAGTCGTCGGGCACACCGACTTGTACGTCAGGCCCCCACAAGGCCAAGCGCTCCTGGCAGATGCCGCACGGAGGAAGGACGAGGACGCGGTCACGTCCGGAGGCCCGATAAACGCACACGGAGGCAATGATCTTCTTGTTGAGCGTGTAAGCCTGGCAGATGGCGCCAGTCTCATGACATAGAGACACTCCGCCATTGAGATTGTCCAAGCCGACGCTGGTGAGGATCCGTCCATCCTCCAAGTAGACGGCTGCGGCACCACCCGGCTCATCAGCCGGCCATCGCCGATTCATCTGTGCGATGGCTGCGTCTACAAGGTTTTGATCAAGCTGCATGCAGGCATGGTGCCAGATCAAGGCGGTCAGATCCTTGCCGCCCTGGGCTCGGAACCGCTCCTGGCCCGGGCCTCCTTGCCTGGAGCGGGTGACGGGAATCGAATCGGACAGGTAAGAGGGTTCTCACCTGTGGGTTTGCTGTTTTCGCTGTTCACGGCGATCGGGTTGGAGCGGGTTCTGCGGGGTTCTGCCGACTCTTGTCGACTCGGTGTGCCCACGTGGGCACACCGATGATCTTTATGTGGACGCTCAGGCTTGAAGCCGAATCAAGGCGGTTCCTTTCCCCGCCGTCGCGGAGCTTCTGTCCGGTAAGGGCGAGCAAGCATGACGTGGCCGGCATGAGCGCTGCCGTGCGGCTGTGGCAGACGCCGGAGTTGATGGGGTGACCCAGGGGCGATGGAGTGTATCCATGAACGAGATAGACCTTGACGGGAACACCCCACAGGCGCGGGGCCGGCGTGGCTGGACGAGTCACCTCGCGTGAAAGGAGTTGCCTGGTCAACCCTTGGGGAAGGAGCGTGGAGCACGCGGCGGGCGGAGGTGGATTCGTGATCCGGAGGAGGTCTTGTCCCGGCGCAGCCGGACCGCGTAGGCGAGCGCTGATCCGGCGAAGAGCACGCCGGTGACCAGCAGCCAGCGGCCCAGGTACGGGCTCGTGTCCAGTGCCGTCGACCTGTGGTAGTTGCCTTCGGCCAACCCCAGGATGAGGGGGAACCAGATGAGCAGCAGCAGCCCGGACAGCGCGGTGGGCACGCGCAGGTAGTTGGTCCACGGCGGCCACGGGACGGGACCCGGCGGCCGGCGGCGGCGCCACGGGCGCCGCCGCGCGGTGATGTCGGCGAGGGTGTACAGCGGGTACAGCAGGAGGTCGTGGATGATCGCGGCGCCGACGAACCACACCAGGAAACCGGCCCAGATGCCGGCGGCGACGACGCGGCTCGCGGCGTACCCGGCCAGGGCGAAGCAGGCGATCAGGGCGAGCAGGTGCAACGGGTCGGCACCGTAGCGGGTGGCCATCCGCCGACGCATGCTGTGGATCCGGGAAAGCGTGGCCATCCTCACGCCGCCGCAGGGTGGAAACTGAGCTTGCGGACCCACTTCGTGTTGTGAACGCCGGGGGCGTTCGGGACGATGATCCGGGCCGGATAACCGTGATCGAGGGACAGGTCGGCGCCGTTGACCCGCAACGCGAGCAGGGAGCGGGGGTCGGCCACCTGGCCCGTGCTCAGCGACGCCTGGCCGAAGGCGCCCCCACGTTCCAGGGACTCGACGAACACCTCCACGGTGCCGGGCGCCGCCCCCGCCAGCCGGGCGAGGTCGGCCAGCCGTACGCCGGTCCAGGTCTGCTCGGTCGACCAGCCCTCCACACAGGCGATCGGCAGCGCGTAGGTGTGTAACCGCATCGCCAGCAGTTGTGCACGGCTCAGATATGTGGGGCGCGGTCCGGTCAGCTCCAGCCGCCAGCCCGGGCCGGTGTCGGCCGGATCGATGCTCATGGCAGCGGCTGCCTTGTTCACCTGGAAGTCGTTGGGGCCAGAGCCGTAGGCGCGTCCATGGGGGGCCAGTAGCGCGGTGCGGCGCAGCGGCCCGTCCATGGTCTGGCCGACGGACAGGCCAAGAGTGATCAGTGAGGCGCCGCCGACGAAGGCGAGCAGGCCTCGCCGTGACATGGTGGGTGCCTCCGGGGCCGGGGGAACCAGGCCGTCGGGATCGGGAGGTTCCGGCCGGGTGCCGTCCAGGCCGGTCCGCAGCTCGTCGAGTAGGCGCCGCGACCGCAGCGACCGGATCATCTTCGGCAGCTTGAAGGCGACGTGGACGGCGAACGCCGCGAGGAAGATCCACGCCCCGTACAGATGCGCGGGGTAGAAGGAGAACGGGAAAACGTAGAAGAGCTGGATGTTCAGGATGCCGGTGACGAACTCGAACACCACGCCGCCGACCAGGAGCAGTAGGCTGGCGCGCTCCACCGCTTCGGCGAGGGAGCGTGCCGGTGGCCAGGTGAACAGTTTCGGAATCACCGACCACAGCTTGGCCAGCAGTACCGCGACCAACGTCAGTCCCAAGACGACGTGGACTCCTTGCGTGACCCGGTACAGCCATGCCGGATGCGTGGGCCAGTCGAACAGGTAGAAGCCCAGCCATCCTCGTTCGGGAGTCGTCTCGTTGCCCGGCAGCCGCGGCTCGTAGGCGGCGTAGGACACCAGCCCCGTGATCGCGATGATCGGGATCCCTGCCAGCAGCACCAGGCCGAATATCGACGTCAGCCACGGACCGCGCAGCGGGCTGCGCCAGAACTCCGGCCGGAACGGGCCCGGTGGTGGATGTTCCCGTAGCCAGGCGGCGGCGTCTCGTCTCGGACGCGCGGTTTTGCGGCTCGTCCTCGCGGCGGCCTCGCGGTTGTGATGAGTGTCCCCTCGGGACGGCCGATCTGACACCGAATCACCCCGAAATCAGCGTCTGCCGAAAGCATTCCTGCACTCAGGCCGGTGGCCCAACGTCGGGTTAATAGTGCTATTTGTCGAAAATGTCCCCTTTGGGTAGCGTAGCTGATCGCTTTCGATCACTCTCGGACCGTCGTGCCGGGTAGCGGCTCCGATGCCCGCCCAGGCTGTCGACATGGTCCCCGGCGGTCACCCGAGCAGGCGGGTGATCTCCGCGCAGGAGCCCCGGTCCACGGGAAGCCACAGTGTCGAGGGCCGTGGTCCCCCACCGATCGGGCGGAACACCTCGTCTGGGACGCCCGCCAGCAGTCTTTGGGGACAGCGGCGATAGTTCCGCGTCAGGTCGGGTGGGAAGCCCTGGAGATCGGCGGATTGCTCGACGACGATCGCGGTGAATCGCCGTTCGGCCACCGCGCGGGCGATACTGCGTTCGAGCTGTGCCCGGGGAACGCCGCCGGTACCGCGCAGAACATCGGCGATGGCGGCTCGGTGGGCCACGGGCGCGAGCCCGGCCAGCACGTTCAGGCCAGGGTCGGAGAAGACCGCGACCGGCCCGTCGAAACCACCCAGCCACACGCTGAGCCGGTCGCCCACACGGCGGTCGGCGGCGTCAGGGACCATCCGGTCCGCGGTGAGAACCCCCACGGCCAGGGCGGCGATCTGTGCCAGGACCAGTGTGCCCGCGGCCGCCGCCCGGCCTGGACTCACCGTCGAGCAGCCCATCCCGACGCCGGCGAGCAACGCCACCGCCGCGTAGACCGGGAGCATGTTGTTCACCGCACCACCCGTGTGCAGGAGACCGGCGTAGCCTTCCGCGGCCAGCGCGAGGCAGCTCAGGCCGATGAGCAGCGGAATCCGCCGTACCGCGAGCAGGACCGCCCCGAGCGCGATGCCGAGGGTGGGTAACAGGTACCAGGTCCAGAACCCGATGAACGCGGTGTGCTCAAGAGGGTGCTGAGTAAGGAGTGCGAAGACGTAGAACACGTACCAGCCGTGACTGGTCATGCCCCACCAGAGCGTGGTCAGGGCCACCATCCCCACGAACGTCACCGCCAGCACCCCTCCCAGACGGCGCCGGGGGCCGCACAGCAGTGCCACGGTGATCGCCCCCGCCTGGGCGAGCGCGCTCTGTTTGGTGAGGAAGGCGGCCGCGAGCAGTAGCCCGGCGGCCACCGCGCCGCCTGGCCCGCGCATCCACCGGGCCGCGTACAGCCCGGCGAGGCTGAGAAAAAGGAACAGTGAGTCCACCCGGGCGAAGTCGAGCCAGGTGCCGGCGGCGAAGTAGGTCGCGGCGTAGAGTCCCGCCGCGGCCACCCCGGCGGCCAGGTCCCCGGTCTCGCGCTGGACCAGTCGGGCGAGAAGGACGAAGCAACCGGCAGAGGCGGCCAGCGAGACCAGCCGGAGTGGGAGATAGGAGACCCCCAGTACGCTCGCCAGGGCCGCCGAGACGGCGAAGTACAGCGGGGGGTAGGCGTCGGGCACGTAGTCGACCGTGGGAGAGGAGTACAGCGGCAGGCCGGTGAGCAGCCGTTCCACCTCGACCAGGGAGTTGCCCTCCAGCCACTCCAGGGCGTACGGATAGCCCATCCGGCTGACGGCGGTGACGACGCACGCGACGATCGCGATGAGTCCCGCGGCCGCGGCGAGCATGATCGGAAGCCGTGCCACACCTGCCGGGCCGAGCCGCTCTCCGAGACGACCACTCTGGAACCCGTGGGAGTGCGGCCGGGTGCTCACGGCGGGGCTTCGGCTCTGTCCGGAGGGGGTGGGAAGACATTCACGGCCACACCGGTCACGTTATCGGCGAAGTCCCCGGCGACAGGGGCGGCGCGCTGCAAGAGGCGGTCTCGACCCGGTCAAGGCCGCCTCTCCGGGACATCCCGCGCGGCGACTTCGAGTTTTCGTTACATGGAAAATTACCTGAGTAAAGTCCACGCCACCATCAAGATCGCCCAGGAGCACACCGCGTTCGGGTGTCGCGGCGATCCTCTGATCAGCTCTGGCGGTGGGCGGGGCGCCTCGGGTGCTCGAAGACAGCCGTCGGAGACGGGGCTTCGCGCATGTCTGTGATGTCGCCCGCGCCACCACGGCGGCATCCGGTCCCCATCCCGAGGCACCCTCTGATCGTGGACATGAACTGGATGTTTCCCGGAAATTAGATGACCACGCCATGAGTTCTCGGTATGTCCCGCAGCTCTAGCGTCGAACCATGAGGATGGATGTGGTGCCGCCCTGCCCGGGCGGGGAGGCGGCCCTGCCGCGGGGGCTCGGGCGGACGCCGGGCGGTTTCCGCCTACGCCGGACCACGGCCCGCCGGGGCGAGGCATGAGCGGGCTCGCGGCCGGGCAGTACGGCCGGAACCCGCTTTCTCATCTCTGGGCGGGATCGTCCCGGGCACAGATCCTGGTGATCGCCAAGGAGCCGGTACCCGGGAGGGTCAAAACCCGGCTGACCCCGCCCTTCACCCCGCGTGAGGCCGCGGCGCTGGCCGCCGCGGCGCTGGAGGACACGCTACGGACGGTCGCCCGCGTACCGGCCGCCCGCCACGTGCTCGTGCTCGACGGCGTTCCGGGAGCGTGGCTCCCCGAGGGCTTCACGGTGCTGCCGCAGCGTGGATCCGGGCTGGACCAGCGGCTCGCGGCGGCCTTCGACGACGCCCACCACCTCCTGCCCGTCCCCACTGTGCTCATCGGCATGGACACCCCGCAGGTCACACCGGGAACGCTGGCCCTGGCGCTGTCCCAGCTCGGCATCCACGACGCGGTGTTCGGGCCGGCGACGGACGGCGGGTTCTGGCTGCTCGGCTTGCGCGTCCCCGACCCGGCGCTGCTGCTCGGCGTTCCGATGTCGGAGCCGACCACCGGTGAGATCCAGTTGCGGAGGCTCAGAGAGGCCGGGTTGAGCGTCGCCCCGATGCCGTGCCTGACCGACGTGGACAGCGCGGCGGACGCGTCCGCCGTGGCCGCTCTCGCCCCACGATCTCTCTTCGCCGTCACACTCGCCAGGATGGGCCGCTTCATCGATCGGTCGATTCTGTGAGGCGGGTTCCAGGGGGCGTGGCGGAGATCGAACCCACCGGCTCCAGGGCCTCGGAGTGCTTGAACGTTCTGGTCAGCGCAGACCGGCGAACCAACGGCCGTGCTCGAACCACTGCTCCACAGACGTGAAGCCGCTGGCGCGGGCGAGGCGGGTGATGTCGTTGACGGAGACCACGGCCCAGCCGAACCAGTCGCCGACCCTGCCGGGACGGCGCAGGCGGACCCGGTCGACGCGGCTGACGGTGGTCGGGCCTTCCACTTCGACCAGCGCCTCACCACCCGGACGCAGCAGCTGCCGTACCCTGCGCAGCAGGGCGTGGGGATGGCCGCCGATGCCGATGTTGCCGTCTGCCAGCAGGGCACTGGACCATCGGCCGCTCCAGGGGAGGTCGTCGAAGACGTCGCCGAGCAGGGCGACACCCCCTGCTCCGCGGGTCAGACGGACGGCCTGCGGCGTGATGTCGACGCCGAGGGCCGGTACGCCACGGCGGGCGAGTTCGGCGGTCAGCCGTCCGGGACCGGAGCCGATGTCGAGGGTCAGGCCTGAGCAGCGGGCGAGCATCGCCTCGTCGCCGGGGATCGGCTCGAACCAGTGCGCGGTCTCCAGGGCGGTCCGGGTGCCGTCGACGTACTCGATCTCGGCGTTCAGACCGGTGAGGGCGGCGGAGTAGATCTCGCCCCTCATCGCAACGCCCCGGCGGGCATCGCGCGCAGGGCGGCGGCGAACCGGGTGCCCGGCGCCTGGGCCGCCACCCGGTGGGCGTCGCCGGCGGTGTCCACGTCGGTGAGTTCGGGCAGGTGGCGGATCCGCAGGCCGGCCAGCCGCTCCAGCTGGGACCGGCCGGTCGTGGGACGGGACATGGGTACGCCCAGCAGGAAGGCGGGGTCGGGGGCGCGCAGGCCGAGGAGCCAGTAGCCGCCGTCGCAGGCGGGGCCGTACACCGCGTCGTGGTCGGACAGGGCGTCGGCGGCGACGCGCAGGAGAGATGAGGGCACCTGCGGGGTGTCCATGCCGATGAGTATCGCGGGCCCGGGACACAGCCGGTGAGCGTCGGCGAAGGCGGCGGCGAGGCGTTCGTCCAGGCCGTCGCCACGTTGCGGGATCACCGCGAAGCCGGAGGGCAGCCAGAGGCCGGGCAGCCCCTCCAGAGCGAGCACACGCTGGGTCGCGGGAGTGACGGCCACGGTGTTCAGGGTGTCGGCGAGCGCGGCCTCGGCCAGCCGGGCGGCCTGGGCGGGGGTGTACGGCGGTGTCAGCCGGGTCTTGACCCGTCCGGGGACGGGCTCCTTCGCGATGACGATGATCTGCGTCACGATATGACCGTAGAACCGACAGCCTCGATCAACCCTTACGAGGTCGTTACGTCCAACGCTCGGACAGTCGCGGTGTGAGCGCGGGATGGCACGCTGAACGGCGTGAGTCGGTATGTTCTCGGTGGCACACTGCCGGCGCTGGTCGCTGTGCTGGTCCGGATGACGCACGGGAAGCCTGACCTGCTGTGGTGGTACGCGGCCGGATGGGCGCTGTTCGCGGCGGCGCTCTGGCTGGCGCGTGGGCTGTCCGGGCGCCGGCTGGCCTTCTGGGTGGTGGCCGGGGGGATCGCCGTGTCCGCCACGGGACTGGTCGCGCCGCCGAGCACCAGCACCGATTCCTACCGCTACGCCTGGGACGGGCGGGTGCAGGCGGCGGGGTTCTCGCCCTACGACTACGCGCCCGCCGATCCCGCGCTCGCCGCCCTGCGCGACCCGTGGCTCTTTCCGGCCGACGGCGGCACCCTGATCAACCGTCCCGCGGTGCATACCGTCTACCCGCCGCTCGCCCAGGTCTACTTCCTCGCCGTGCACGGGTTGTCGCCCGACGGGGTCCGGCACAAGGCGTTGCAGGTCGGTGGCGCGTTGCTGTCGGTGGCCGTGCTGCTCGCGCTGCGGCGGCGGTGGGGGGATCGGACGGCCGCGTACTGGGCGTGGTGTCCGGCGGTTCCCGTGGAGGCGGTGAACAACGCCCACGTCGACGTCCTCGGCGTGCTGCTGGTGGTGCTGGCCTTCTCCGTGACCGGGGGACGTGGCTGGGGGCGCGGCGCGTTGCTCGGCGCCGCAGTGGCGGTCAAGCTGCTGCCCGTACTCGCCCTGCCCGGCGCACTGGCCGGCGTGCTGCGCGGCGGGATCGACCGGCGGCGGATCCTCACAGCCCTGATGCCCGCCGGGCTGGTGGTCGTGCTGGCCTACCTGCCATACACGCTTGGTTCACGGGCCTCCGTGCTGGGCTACCTGTTCGGCTACCTCCAGGAGGAGGGGTATGAGGATCCGGGGGCGCGCGAGCGGTACGGCGTGCTGCGGCTGGCCGTGCCGGACTCATGGGCTCCCGTCGTGGTGGTGCTCGTCATGGCCGCCCTCGTCGCGTACGTGCTGCGACGAGGGGACCCCGACCGTCCTTGGGACGGCGCGCTGCTGGTCAGCGGGTCGCTGCTGCTGCTTCTCACACCCGGTTACTCGTGGTACGCGCTCCTGGTGGTCGCGCTGGCGGCCATGGCCGGGCGCTGGGAGTGGCTGGGCGTCGCGGCGGCCGGGGCGGTCGCCTACCTGGGCGGGCCGGCCACGCTCTCCTACGCCCTGGCAGCCGGGCTCGTGGTTCTTACGGCCTGCGAACGTCAGCGCGGCAGAGCTTCTACCGAGGTGACGCCGCCACTACCGTCGGTCAGATGAGAGTGATGGTCACCGGCTCGGCCGGTTTCATCGGAGGTCACGTGGCCGAGGCCTTCCGGGCGGCCGGGCACGAGGTGGTCGGGCTCGACCTGCGAACCGGCGGCGACATCAGGGACGCCTCCGTCCTCGACGGGTCGCTGCCGGGCGTGGATCTGGTCGCCCATCAGGCTGCCAAGGTCGGCCTCGGGGTGAACGTCGCCGACCTGCCCGGCTACGCCTCGGTCAACGTGTACGGCACCGCGGTCCTCCTGGCGGCGATGGCCCGGCATGGCGTCGGCCGGCTGGTGCTGGCCTCCTCCATGGTGGTCTACGGCGAGGGCGTCTACGACTGCGCCGAACACGGGCAGGTCAGGCCGGGGCCGCGCTCGACGGCCGATCTCGACAGAGGCGTGTTCGAGCCGCCCTGCCCACGCTGCGGCATGCCGCTGCGCCCCGCGGCGATCGGCGAGGAGGCACCGCCCGATCCCCGCAACGCCTACGCCACCACCAAGCTCGCCCAGGAGCACCTGGCCGCCAACTGGGCCAGGGAGACCGGGGGAGGAGCGGTGGCCCTGCGCTACCACAACGTGTACGGCCCCCGCATGCCGCGCGACACCCCGTACTCAGGGGTCGCGGCCATCTTCCGCTCCCAGTTGGAGGCCGGGCTGGCTCCCAGGGTGTTCGAGGACGGGTGCCAGCGCCGTGACTTCGTCCATGTCCGCGACGTCGCCGCCGCCAACCTGGCCGCCGCCCGCGCCCCGCTCGTCCCGGGCGCGCTGGCCGCCTACAACGTGGCCAGCGGCGCACCGCGCACCATCGGGGAACTGGCGGCGGCCCTGGCCGCCGAACGTGGCGGCCCCGCCCCGGTCGTCACCGGCGAGTACCGTCTCGGAGACGTCCGACACATCGTCGCCTGCCCCGACAGGGCCCGCGCCGAGATCGGCTTCCACGCCGCCGTCGACTTCGAGACGGGCGTCAGGGAGTTCGCCACCGCCCCGCTGGGGGCGACGCCGTGACGGTCGACGTGGTCCTGCCGTGCCTGAACGAGGCGGCCGCGCTGCCCTGGGTGCTCGACCGCATGCCCGAGGGGTACCGGCCGGTCGTGGTCGACAACGGCTCCACCGACGACTCGGCCGAGATCGCCCTCTCCCTTGGCGCGCACCTGGTACGGGAGCCGCAACGCGGGTTCGGCGCGGCCTGTCACGCCGGGCTCCTGGCGGCCACCGCCGACGTGGTGTGCTTCATGGACGCCGACGCCTCCCTGGACCCCCGCCAGCTTCCCCGCGTCACCGCTCCGGTCCTGGCCGGGCAGAGCGATCTCGTACTCGGCCGGCGCAGGCCACGGGATCGCGGGGCCTGGCCGCTGCACGCCCGGATGGGCAACGCCGTGCTCGCCCGGAGCCTGCGCCGCCGCACCGGGGCCGCCGTGCACGACCTCGGGCCGATGCGTGCCTGCTCCCGGGCAGGGCTCCTGGCCCTCCGGCTCGCCGACAGGCGCTTCGGCTACCCGCTGGAGATGGTGCTGCGGGCCGCCGCGGCCGGCTGGCACATCACCGAGGTCGACGTCGACTACCTCCGGCGCGACGGACGATCCAAGGTGACCGGCACCGTACGGGGGACCATGCGCGCCGTCGCCGACATGCGGCGGGTCATGGCGGACCGGGACGCGCCGCATGGCACCGCCTGAGAACTTTCGCGCCCGCCAGCCGTGGTGGCGCCGTGATCGGCGGACGTACGCGGCCGCTCGTCCCACGGTGGCCACGGTTCGCCGAAGTCACACTCTTTCGTGCGCCGAGAAACGCAATGAACGGCCGTCCTCGTTCCCACTCCCGTCGTGGGCTCAAGGCCGGTGCCGGTTTCGCGTGGCCGGAGGGTGCACCGCCTGAGCGGTGTGATCGGACCGTGAGAAGAACCGGGCAGCCGTCTACCGCGGATCGTCGTGGACCTCGCGGATCTCACCCTTGTCGACTCCTCTCTACGATCCTTGCCTTCTCCGGCTCCATGATCATTGATAGGTTGGGGGAAGGTGAGCCGGGAAGACTGGTCGGCAGTCCGTTTTGTCGATCTCCAAGGACTGTCATGCGCGCTCGTGATCTGGTCACCGACTTCCCGACGGTCTCCCTGGACTCCCAGGTCCTCGAGGCCGCCCGGTTACTGGCGGCTCATGACCTGCCCGGGTTGATCGTCGTCGACGCCGACGGCTCGCCGTTCAGCATCCTGCCCGGCACCCAGGTGCTGCGCCTGGCCGTTCCGGGCTACTGCCAGGACGACCCGGCGTTGGCGCGGGTGGTGGACGAGGCGCACGCCGACACCTTCCTGCGCTCCCTGGCCGGGCGGACCGTGCGTGAGTGCCTGCCCGCCAACCCGCGGGAACTGCCGATCACCGATCCGGACGCCACCGCGCTGGAGATCGCCGCGCTGATGGCGCGCACCCACAGTCCGCTGGTGGCGGTCGTGGACGGAGGTCGCCTGCGGGGAGCGGTCACGCTGCAGGCGCTCATGGACCGGATGCTCGCTCTGTGACGGCGCTCGCCTGGCTGTCGGTGGCGGTCTTCCTCGGTGCGTACGCGCTGATCGCCACCGAGTGGGTCCACCGGGTCGCCGCCGCGCTGGGCGGGGCGGGGATCATGCTGTTGATCCACGCCACCGACTCGGGATCGGCGTTCTTCTCCGAGCACACCGGCATCGACTGGAACGTCATCTTCCTGCTGCTGGGCATGATGGTCATCGTCGGGGTGCTCAAGCAGACCGGTGTCTTCGAGTACCTGGCGATCTGGGCGGCCAAACGAGCGAGGGGACGCCCCTTCCGGCTGATGGTGTTGCTGGTCGTCATCACCGCGTCCGCCTCGGCGCTGCTGGACAACGTCACCACCGTGCTGCTCATCGCCCCGGTGACGTTCCTGGTCTGCGAGCGGCTCGCCCTGCCGGTCGTCCCGTTCCTGATCGCCGAGGCGATGGCCTCCAACATCGGCGGCACCGCCACCCTGGTCGGCGACCCGCCCAACATCATCATCGCCAGCCGGGGCGGCCTGACCTTCAACGACTTCCTCGTCCACATGGCGCCCATGGTGCTGCTGCTGGTCCTGGTCTTCGTCGGCCTGTGCCGGGTCATGTTCCGCAAGACGTTCGTCTACGACCCCGAGCGGGCCGCCGAGATCATGGCCCTGGACGAGCGGGAGGCGATCGCCGACCGGACGCTGCTGTGGCAGAGCCTGGCCGTGCTGGCCCTGGTCCTGGCCGCCTTCGTCCTGCATCCGGTCCTGCACTACGAGCCGTCGGTCGTGGCGATCCTCGGCGCGGGTGTCCTGGTGGCCGTCACCAAGGTCACCACCGAGGAGGCCATCGCCGAGGTGGAATGGCCCACCCTGGTGTTCTTCGCGGGGCTGTTCGTCATGGTCGGGGCCCTGGTCGAGACCGGCGTCATCGGCCGGATCTCCGAACTCGCGGTGAACGCGACCGGCGGGCGGCTCGGGCTGGCCACGATGGGTCTGCTGTGGATCTCGACCGGCCTGTCGGCGATCGTGGACAACATCCCCTACGTCGCCACCATGAGTCCGATCGTCGCCGACCTGGTGCAGGCGAGCGGCGGCAACGACCATGCCCGGGTGCTGTGGTGGGCGCTGGCCTTCGGCGCCGACCTCGGCGGCAACGCCACCGCCGTCGGCGCGGCGGCCAACGTCGTCGTCATCGGCATCGCCGCCCGCAACCGCACCCCGATCAGCTTCTGGGACTTCACCAAGTACGGCCTGGTCGTCACCCTCACCACCGTCGTGTTGGTGACGCCGTACCTGTGGCTGCGCTACCTCATCTGAGCATCAGAGCGTCAAGGATCCGTCAGGTTCGCGGGAGTTTCTGTGTGAAACCTGTATACGCTCTCGCTCCGCGCCTGCTGTTACGGTAACGCGCGGTGCGCCGGGAAGTCTGGTCGGTAACGTCATATCGGGCCGGCTTCGAGAAGGTGTCCATGCCGGGGCTCCGGCGCTGGTCGTGGCCATGGTCGGCGTCAGCGGAATCAGCTGGAGCCTGCTCGCGCGGGGTAGTCGGCTCAGCCGCCGGGAGTCGGTCCTCCTGTCCGTGCTCTACGGTGCGCTGCTCCCGTTGAGCATTTCGACAGGACCCTAGTCCGCCGAACGGGGAGGTTCGGCGGAGGTGTTTCGCTCGCTCTGCCAGCGGTCCATGAGCCGGGGCAGCTCGCGCATCAGGAGCCCGTGGAAGTCGCGCATCTCCCGCAGGCGTCGCTCGGCGTGCCCGCCCGGTTCGGCCTGTGCCAGGCCCTTCTCCGCGGCCTGGAGCATGGCCGCGATCATGGTGTTCTGCTGCGAGTGCATCGCGGCCCAGGCACCTGGCGGCAGCCGGTAGTGTCCCCGGCGGCAGTGGCACGACCGGCGCGGCACTGGCCTCGGGGCGCCCTCAGGTGGTCTGTCCCTTCGTCGTCGACCAGCCGTTCTGGGCCAGCGCATGCACGCCGCCGGGGTGGCTCCCGCCCCGCAGCAGCAACGCCGCCTGACCGCGGAGGGCTTGGCCGAAGCGGTTCGCCGGGCCGTCACCGACCGCGTCATCGCCGAACGGGCCGAGCGGCTCGCGCAGAGGATTCGTGCTGAGAACGGCGCAGCTCAGGCCGTCGACATTCTGAAAGGGGTACTGACATGAGCCTCGCTCCCGCTTCCGGACCGCACCTGGCCGACCTGGTCTGTCGACCGCTCGCGCCCGCGACGCCTGTCAGGCCGACCTCTGGGCAGGTCGATGCCAAACCTGACCTGATGCGCGTGGAGTTCTCCTCTGGCGCTGACTGTTCGCCGAGGTAAGTACCAGGCGCGAGCACCGCCGGATCTGTGCCGAGTTCGCGTCACTTCTCGATCGCGGTGAGGTGCTCCACCGCGCTTTCGACGGGGGGCGGAGCCGGAGCCTCCTGTCCGAATCTGTGATCTTGAGAATGCGGGCCAGCCGGTGGTGAGCGCCGCCGATCACCAGCTGTCCCGCTGCGGCCTCGATCGTTTTCAGCGCCGCCGCGAGAACGCTCAGTCCAGTGGAGTTACAGAAGGTGAGGTTCTGGGCGTCGACAACGACGCGTGGCGGTGTGCGGAGTGCGGTCGCCTCGTCGACAAGCCGTCGGCCCGCGGAGGTGAGACACATGAGGTTTTCGCGGCGGTTACTCGGGTTGACCCTGCGGACGATCAGGTTTGAGGCCGTCAGACGATCGGCCATCCGCATCGCCGTGGAGGGGTTGACGTTGAGCAGCTCCGCCATCGTGACGAGCTTGGTTTCGCCGTGACCGGCCAGTACGACCAGCATGCGGGACTGCGGCAGCGTCACCCGATCCTCCACCGAGCTCAGCGATCGGGCGGCGATCGCCACCAGCAGCCGCGAACCGGTGAGGACCGCCGAGGTGACAGCGTCGAGGTCCATGCCGTTCATCCGGGCCGCCTGATGCTCCGTCATGAGCGCTGTTCTACACCGCCCTCCAAGCGGGAGCCGTCAACGAGGTCTTTCACCGCCTGCCGACTGTGGCGAGACATGCCGGGCCCCGCGGGCCCGCAGGCCGCTCGGGCGAGGACGACCCAACCGGATGGTCAAGGGGGGGCGGCGGACTGCTACGCCTGGTTGCTGCACTCCGGTTTGATCGGCTCCGGTGTGACCGCCGATGGCTGGTGGCCGAGGCGTCCGATGCGTAGGCGGACCTGGTGAATCGGTAGGGCTTGGTTTTCCCGTCCTTGCGGACGCGGGTTTCCATGTGTGCCACGGAGCCAGTTTCAGCTGGTCAGAGGGCGTGCCAAAGGGAATTCGGGAGATCATTCGGCGGACGTGAGCCCATGAAGATCGAAAGCCTGACCGGTGATCAAGGGATTACCTGGTCAGGCTGGGTGAAGGAGTGGAGCGGGTGACGGGAATCGAACCCGCGCTGTCAGCTTGGGAATCGGCTGCTGGTGTTGGTGGTCTGAGCTGGGAAAACAAGGGTGAAGGTAGGCGGGGTGCGGTTCCCCGTGAGTCCCCGTGGATGACCGGGGTTCCCCGCCCGTTCTGGCACGGATCTGGCATGCGATCAACGCCGCCGGGAGGATCTGGACAAGCAACCAAGATCGAGAAGTGGAAGTGGGGTAGGGCTGGTATTCATTTCCGCCACGGGTTACCATCGAGTGCATATACTATTGATGGTATGTCTCGGTGGGGGATTGATCTAGAGCCGGAGGTGGAGTCTTGGCTGGACGGACTTTCCTTTCCGCTCTACCAGCGGGTTATGCGGAACGTAGACGACTACCTCGTCACTGGTGGCATCCCTGATGGGGATCACGTGAAGAAGCTGAAGGATGCCGAAGGTGTGCACGAGCTGCGTGTTGCTCTCGACCGCACGACCTGGCGGTTGACCTTTTGGAAGCCGTCCAACAAGGTGATCGTGGTCCTGACGGTCTTTCGCAAGACACAGGATGGGACGCAGCCCGCCGACATCGATCGAGCGATCGCTGCCAAGAAGCGGTGTGAGGCAGAGCACGACCTGACCACCACGCACGTGTTCGAGAGGAGCGCATGATGGGTCACAGCCGTTGGGAAACCTACAAGGCGAAGCGTCTGCGCGAGATGGAAGCGGATGCGCAGCCCCACTCCGAATACGAGCAGGCGGGCCGCGACCTGGAGCTCGGAGACCAGTTGCGTGAGATCCGTAAGCGCCGAGGCTTGTCTCAGAAGGTCGTAGCGGAGCGCTCCGGGATGTCCCAACCCGCCCTGTCTCGTATCGAGGGCGGTGGCGGCATTCCGGATATAGCGACACTGCTGCGCCTCGGTGCGGCAATGGGGGTTCGGTTCCGCGTCGAGCTCGTCGTCGACGACGACACCACTGAAATCGAGCCTCTAACGGTGCATCACCGACAGCTCGCGACCGCATAAGTTACAGACGGCCACTTCGAGGGCTCAGTCCGCAGGCTTCCGCTGCTCCTTCCCGGTAGCGGTCTTCAGCCGCGGCAGGCTTGCTCGGGAGTCGTCAGCGCCAGGGGAACGAGGAAGGCCCAGCTCTAGATCACATTCTTGAGGTGGGCCTTTGACGTTGGAGCGGGTGACGGGAATCAGACTCGCGCTGTCAGCTTGGGAATCGGCTGCTGGCGTTGGTGGTCTGAGCTGGAGAAACGGGAGTGTAGGTAGGCGAGGCGCGGTTCCCCGTGACTCCCCGTGAGTGACCAGGGTTCCCCGTCTGTTCTGGCACGGATCTGGCACAAAATCTCGACATCGAGAGATCTTCGACACCTGCCATAGGCAGAGGTCTATGGCCTGCGGCAAAGCTGTTGCGCGATGTTGCGGCTGCTTGCGGAACCGCAAGCGTAGACTCGTGGTCATGAGCGCTGGGCATGCGCATGAGGAACTTCATCACCTGGTGGATCGGCTTTCTCCCGACCAGGCGCGTCGTCTCCTGCGCTTGGTGAAGACCGATCCGGAGCTGTCTGAGGCGGCGGACGACGAACCGTCCAGGCCGGTCCGGCGGCGTCGGCTGTCGATCGCCGGAATCGGCGCGTCCGGGGAGGGGAATCTGCCCGAACGGGTCGAAGATCTGCTGGCGGAGCGGTTCAATCGCTCAGTGTGACCATCACACTCCTGGACAACCGGCCCTTTGATCGCTGTCGTCGATCGAGACGACAAGCACCATGCCTCGTGCTTACGGCTCCTTGAGGAGTTGGAGGGGCCGCTGCTCCTGCCGTCGACGATCTTGATCGAAGCCGGGTGGACGATCAACAGGCATATGGGGCCTGCTGTACACGCGCAGTTCCTTGATCTCGTCACCGAAGAGTTCGAGCTGGTTGACCTGCTTCCCGCTGATGTGCGGCGCATGGACGAACTCGTCCGGCTTTATAGGGATGCTCGTCTCGACCCGGCTGACGTGTCCGTGGTCGCCATCGCGGAGCGCTTGGGCATCACGCAGATTGCGACGATCGACCGGCGGGACTTCAGCCTGATTCGGCCTCGGCATGTGCCAGCGTTCAGACTGCTGCCAGAGGTGCTGGCTTGAGAAATGTTGGAGCGGGTGACGGGAATCGAACCCGCGCTGTCAGCTTGGGAAGCTGATGTTCTGCCATTGAACTACACCCGCAGCGGTTAACCGCGTCCCCTACTGTAGCGGAAACTTCGGGGGCTCTGGTCGTTCGTGGGGAGAGTTTCCCGACCTTCGGGGAGTCACGACGTTGGTAGGTTGCCTCACGTGCTGCTTTCCGATCGTGACATCCTTACCGAGATCGAGTCCGGCAGGGTCAAGCTTGACCCCTTCCAGCCGGAGATGGTCCAGCCGTCGAGCGTCGACGTGCGGCTGGACCGTTATTTCAGGGTCTTCGAGAACCATCGGTACCCGCATATCGACCCGGCGATCGAGCAGTCCGACCTCACGCGGCTGGTTGAGCCCGAGGGGGACGAGCCGTTCATCCTTCACCCCGGGGAGTTCGTCCTGGCGAGCACCTATGAGGTGATCACTCTTCCGGACGACATCGCCTCCCGGCTTGAGGGGAAGAGCTCGCTGGGCAGGCTGGGGCTGCTCACCCACTCGACCGCCGGTTTCATCGATCCCGGGTTCAGTGGTCACGTCACGCTGGAGCTCTCCAATGTCGCGACGTTGCCGATCAAGCTCTGGCCCGGGATGAAGATCGGTCAGCTGTGCATGTTCCGGCTCAGCTCGCCCGCCGAGCATCCTTACGGCTCGGAGAAGTACGGCTCGCGCTACCAGGGGCAGCGGGGGCCGACGCCGAGTCGTTCGTATCTGAACTTCCACCGGACCCCGATCTGAGGGGATGCCCCGAGATCCCAAGGTTCCGAGCCGCCGAGGCCCCGAGATCTCAAGGTCCCGAGGCCCCGAGATCCCGAGCCGAGGTCATGCGCGGGGAAATCTCGTGTGGAGGGGCGGTTGCGGGGGAGAGAAGTGACGTGAGGGACGTCGCCGTACCAGGGTTCGCGGTGTGCGGTGACGGAAATCACCGTGGTGAGTTTCTGAGGAGGCCGGGGGCCTTCAGCAGGAACCCGCCGGGGTGTCATCGGGGGGAGGGGGACGGGGCGCCGGAGGGATGGGACGGCGCTCGTTTTCCAGGGGAGACCGGGGGTTTTGGGGCGGGGGGAAGCATGATGCCCGCGCTCGGGGAAGCCGATGTCCGGGGCTGGTGGGACAGGTGGGACGGATGCCCGGAACGGCGATAACACGCTGATCACTGTCGCCGCCAGAGGCTCCATAGATGACCAGTTTCGGCGTAACATGGGCCAAAACCAGCATAACGGTCATCGAAAAGATGCGCCCAAGGCTCCCTCAACCCGCGTGTTGCCAGGTATACGCCGGGTAGCGACAACTGGAAGAGTAGGCGTCTAGCGGGTGAAGTTCGCATTTCCGCTGGTAACCCGTACCCTTCTCTGCGGACCATCCCCGCACATCTGGAGAACGACGTGCGCCTGCGTCTCACGCCCAGTGAGGACAGCTACTACGAACTGTTCGCCGACTCGGCGAACAACCTCGTCACAGCTTCCCGTCTGCTGGTAGAGATCATCAGTGACGGATCGGACAGGGAAGCCCTGGCCGAGAAGATGCGCGCTTGTGAGCATGCCGGTGACGAGCGTACCCACGCGATCATGAACCGGCTCAATGAGAGCTTCATCACGCCCTTCGACCGCGAGGACATCTACCGTCTCGCGTCGAACCTCGACGACGTGATGGACTACATGGAGGCCGCCGCCGACCTCATCGTCCTCTACCAGATCGACCACCTCCCCAAGGAGGTCGTCCGTCAGGTCGAGGTTCTGGAACGTGCCGCGGAGCTGACCGCTGAGGCCATGCCCCGGCTGCGTTCGATGAGGAACCTCAACGAGTACTGGATCGAGATCAACCGGCTGGAGAACCAGGCCGACCAGGTCTATCGCCGCCTTCTCGCCAAACTCTTCGGCGGCGAGTACGACGCGTTGACCGTCCTCAAGATGAAGGAGGTCATCGACCAGCTCGAGATGGCCGCCGACGCCTTCGAGCACGTGGCCAACACGATCGAGTCGATCGCGGTCAAGGAAAGCTAACTAAGTGAATCTCACGCTCGCACTCGTCATCGGCGTGGTGGTCGTGGCGTTGGCGTTCGACTACACCAACGGCTTCCACGACGCGGCCAACGCGATCGCGACCTCGGTCTCGACGCGCGCGCTGACGCCGAGGGCAGCCCTGTTCATGGCCGCGGCCATGAACTTCCTGGGCGCCCATCTCGGCACGCAGGTGGCGGCGACCGTCGGCAAAGGCATCATCGACGCCCCGAAGGGCACTCACGGCCTGGTGATCGTGGGGTCGGGGCTGGTCGGCGCGATCGTCTGGAATCTCGTCACCTGGTACTTCGGCCTTCCCTCCTCCAGCAGCCACGCTCTCATCGGCGGCCTGGTCGGTTCGGCGCTCGCCTCGTCGAGCGTCGTCCACTGGAACGGTGTGGTGGACAAGGTCGTCATCCCGATGATCCTGTCGCCGGTGATCGGCTTCTTCCTGGCGGCGATCATCATGATCGCCATCCTATGGGGTTTCCGCCGTTCCCAGCCCGCCAAGACCAACCGGGGCTTCCGGCACGCGCAGACGGTCTCGGCCGCCGCCATGGCCCTCGGTCACGGCCTGCAGGACGCGCAGAAGACCATGGGAGTGATCTTCCTGGCGCTCGTGGTCGGCGGGTTCCAGAACGAAGGGGACGCGATCCCGCAGTGGGTCATCCTCTCCGCGGCGACGGCCATCTCGCTGGGCACCTACGCCGGTGGCTGGCGGATCATGCGGACGCTCGGCCGCCGGATCATCGCGCTCACCCCGCCGCAGGGGTTCGCCGCGGAGACCGCCGCGGCAAGCGTGCTCTATGTCGCGGCCATCGGTTTCGGCGCTCCCGTCTCGACCACCCACACGATCACCAGCGCGATCATGGGAGTCGGTGCGACCAAGCGCCTGTCCGCGGTGCGCTGGGGCGTCGCGGGCAACATCGTGACCGCCTGGATCCTCACGATCCCGGCCGCCGCGCTGGTCGCCGCGCTGGCCTACTACGGGCTCCACTGGATGATCGAGTAAACGCGGGAACGTCCGTTCAGCGCGATGTGAACGCCGGTCGGGGGGTGCCCCGACCGGCGTTTCTCGTTTCACCCCCGGTTTCGCCACACGGCTCACCCCCGGTTTCGCCACACGGCGTTATTTCCGGTACATCACGTCGACATCCCAGCGGGTGAAGCCCAGCTTCTCGTACACGTGGATCGCGGCGGTGTTGCTCTCGTCGACGTACAGCATCACCTGGGCCAGGCCCCGGGAACG
Source organism: Streptosporangium sp. NPDC051023 (assembly GCF_040689595.1). Lineage (NCBI taxonomy): Bacteria > Bacillati > Actinomycetota > Actinomycetes > Streptosporangiales > Streptosporangiaceae > Streptosporangium > Streptosporangium sp. NPDC051023. The sequence goes on from NZ_JBFBCE010000033.1 coordinate 38,040, forward strand.
CAGGTGCGTCAAGCCCGCGAGGGTGAGCGCCTTGCCCAGGCCGCCGCCCTGTTCCGCGGGATCGACACCGACGACGTAGACCTCGCCGATCGGCTCGTGCCCGTGGCCGCCGTCGCCGTGCACCTTGGTCCAGTGGAAGCCCACCAGCCGCGTGCCGTCGGTGTCCGCCGGATGACCGGCTTCCGGGGCCTGCCGCTCCGCACCGGCTTCCGGGGCCTGCCGCTCCGCGAGGAAGAACCCCGCGGGGTCGAACCACGGCTCCTGCTCACGCCGTCTCAGGTCCTCCATGGTCCACGCCCCCTGCTCGGGGTGGTCGGCGAAGGCCTTGGCGTTGAGGGCGACCCAGGCCTTCTCGTCGGCGGAGCCCGGTTCGAAGGTGCGCAGCCGTACGCCTTCGGGAAGCTCGAAGGTGGGGATCGCGGCGAACAGGGAGCGGCGCATCTGCCACAGCGACCTGACCTTGGTGAACCCCGCCGACCTGGCGAGGGCCTCGGCGCCGGGGTGGCCTCCGTGCGCCCACAGGCGCAGCCGTCCCCCCGTCTGCTCCAGTACGGCCCGCAGCAGGTGCCCCCCGTGCCCTTGTCCCCGGAACGCGGGATGGATCACCAGTTCCCCGCTCGGGTCCTCGATCGGGTCGGTCGGGTCCACGTGTGCGTAGCCCGCGAGGTCGTCCCCGACATACAGGAGTACGGCTCTCGCCCGCTCGTCGCCGCCGTAGCGCAGGTGCAGCATCACGTGTTCGTTGAGCGGTCTGACCCCGTCCGCCGCCGTCGCGGCCTCGACCACCGAGAGGACGGCGGCCACGTGTTGTTCGTCGAGTCGTCCTCTGTGTTCCACACGCACGTTCATGTTCTGGACTTTAGGCGGCCCCCGATTTCAACGGACGATCGGGGACTGGCAAAACCCGCCATCCTTCGGTCCGGTGAATCGTTACCTCTAGGACATTTCTTGCATAGGTAGCCACTTTAATGTCGTGGTTCATGATGTCTCGTACCTTCCAGCGCTTGGCCATGGCCGGGATCCTCGCCGGAGCCGGGATCGTGCTCGCGGTGGGGCCCGCGGCGGCGGGCAACAAGCCCTCCCAGCCCGCCAAGACCGTGCCGGTCCGCCTGCTCTCCCTCAACGACTTCCACGGCAATCTCGAACCTCCGACCGGTTCCTCCGGCCGCATGGTCGACGAGACCGGCGCGACCGTCGAGGCCGGTGGCGCCGCCTACGTGGCCACCTACCTCAAGCAGCTCTCCGACAAGAACACGCTGAAGGTCGCCCAGGGTGACCTGATCGGGGCCAGCCCGCTGCTCTCCGCGGCCTACCACGATGAGCCGTCCGTCGAGTTCCTCGGCAAGGTGGGCGTCACCGCCTCCGCCGTCGGCAACCACGAGTTCGACGAGGGGTACGGCGAGCTCAGGCGCATCATGTACGGCGGCTGCCACTCGGTTGACGGCTGCTCGCCCGCGGGCCCCTGGAAGGGCGCGAAGTACGCCTACCTCGGCGCCAACGTGATCTTCAAGGGATCGAACGGCACCGCGCGGAAGGCGGAGCAGGAGGCGCTCGCCGCGCTCAGTGGCCAGACCGGCGGCCAGAGCACCGGTTCGCTGCGCGCCCTGCTGAAGGGCTACGGCATCCCCGCGCTGCCCCCGGTCGCCATCCGCTGGATCAACGGCGTGCCGATCGGCTTCATCGGCCTGGTCACCCAGACCACTCCGAACATCGTCACCTCGGAGGGCATCAAGGACCTGCAGTTCATCGACGAGGTCAAGGCCGCGAACGTCGCCTCCAAGCTCCTCAAGCTGGTCGGCGTCAAGGCGCAGGTCGTGCTGGTGCACGAGGGCGACCAGGTCACCGCGGGCCAGTCGCCGGACGCCTGCAGCGCCCAGCCGGGCGCGGGCAACCGGATCGCCACCCAGGTCGACCCCGAGATCGACATGATCCTCAGCGGTCACTCCCACCAGGCCTACCTGTGCAAGGTGACCGACCCCAGCGGCGGCACGCGCCTGTACAGCCAGGGCGGCTCCTTCGGCCGCGTGATCACCAAGGTCGACTTCCAGGTGGACGTCCGCACCCGCGACGTCGTGCGGTCCTCGGTCGTCGCCGACAACCAGGTCGTGACCCGCACGGTCACCCCGGACCCGGAGATCGCCGCGTTCGTCCAGACGTGGAAGGACCGCGTCGCGCCGGTGGCCAACAAGCCGATCGGCAAGATCACCGCGGACATCCCCAACGCCGCGTCCCCGTCCGGCGAGTCGCCCCTGGGCAACCTCATCGCCGACGGCCAGCTCGCCTCGGCCAAGACCGGCGGCAACGCCCAGATCGCCCTGATGAACCCGGGCGGCGTGCGGGCGAGCCTCACCTACACGGGTTCGCCCGCCGGTGAGGGCGACGGCGTGGTGACGTACGGCGAGGCCTTCACGGTGCAGCCGTTCAACAACCTCGTGCAGGTGGTCACCCTCACCGGTGCGCAGCTCAAGACCGTTCTGGAGCAGCAGTTCACCGGCGGCCCCAACGCGCAGCCCTTCACCAAGATCCTGCAGCCCTCCTCGAACCTCACCTACACCTACAGCACGAGTGCCGCGTGGGGCTCGAAGGTCTCCAACATCAAGATCGACGGTGCCGCTGTGACGGACGCCCAGAGCATCCGGGTCGCCGCGAACAACTTCCTCGTCGGTGGCGGTGACGCGTTCGCCGGGTTCAAGGACGGCACGAACCTGTGGAGTGGCCCGCTCGACATCGACGCCTTCGCCGCCTACTTCGCCGCGAACCCGTCGATCACGCCCCCGGTCCCCAACCACATCACCGTCGTTCCCTGATCGCGCGGTAGCCGTACGGCCCCGGCCGGCGCGGCGTACAGCCGAGCACGAAGAAGCACAGAGGAGCGCGAGCCCGGTTCCGCGTCAGTGGCGGGCGGGCTCGCGCTCCTCGGCGGTCTCGGTGCCGCGCTCGGGGACGAAGCGGTAGCCGACGTTGCGCACGGTGCCGATCAGCGATTCGTACTCGGCGCCGAGCTTGGCGCGCAGCCGTCGGACGTGGACGTCGACGGTCCTGGTGCCGCCGAAGTAGTCGTAGCCCCAGACCTCCTGCAGAAGCTGGGCGCGGGTGAAGACACGGCCGGGGTGCTGCGCCAGGTACTTCAGGAGCTCGAACTCCTTGAAGGTCAGGTCCAGCGCGCGGCCGCGGAGCCGGGCGGTGTACGTGGCCTCGTCGATCGACAGGTCACCGCTGCGGATCTCGTCGGGAACCTCCTCCGCGGCGGACAGGTTCAGCCTGCCGATGGACATCCGCAGCCGGGCCTCCAGCTCGGCGGGACCCGCGCTGTCCAGGATGACGTCGTCCGCGCCCCATTCGGCGGTCATCGCGGCCAGGCCGCCCTCGGTGACGATCACCAGAAGGGGACAGGTGATGCCCGTGGTCCGCAGCAGCCTGCACAGGCCCTTGGCATGGGCGAGCTCGCGGCGCGCGTCGACCAGGACGGCGTCGGCGGGCGGGGTGTCGATCAGCGCCGACCCCTCCGCAGGAGCGACCCGGACCGAGTGCAGCAGCAGCCCCAACGCCGGAAGCACCTCAGAGGAGGGCTCAAGGGCGTTGGTGAGCAGCAGGAGATTGCTCACGATGCCTCCTTCCCGCGTCATGCCGGCCGATGGGCCGTACAAACACGTAAGGACCCGGGGGCTACGTCGCCCAGGTCCCGTGTAGGTGAGGATAGCCGACGAGGGTGAAGCGTCCACGGAGTGTCCACCTGATGAACATCGCTTTCCCTCGTGGATTCACCGTAACAGCACGGTGACCGTATGTGTGCGTGAGGGGTTGATCTGGAGATGGCGAGGGGCACGATTCGCTACTGGGCGGCGGCGAAGGACGCCTCGGGAGTCGCCGAGGAGCCTTTCGAGGCGGCGACGCTGGCCGAGTTGATGACGAATGTCACACGAGGGCGGGCGGAGTTGGCCCGTGTGGTCCGGCGGTCCTCCTTCCTGGTGGACGGGCATCCCGTGGGCAAACGGGCGCACGAGGCGGTCGTTCTCGCCGACGGGGTGACGGTCGAGGTGCTTCCCCCGTTCGCGGGAGGGTGACGACGGGCCGCGGGGCGGGAGTGCGCTCTCCCGGCGGGAGTGCCGTGATGTGTTTCTCCGGGTCACGTGACGTGTTTCTCCGGTTTACGGGGAGACCTGTCGGTGGCTCAGGCCTGAGGCGAGTGGATTTCATGATTGGTGTGGCGTTTTGGACAGCATTGCCGGGGGATGTGCTGCGGTGGCACCCTGGCTGAACCGAAGCACGGAACAGGGAGCCAACCGAGGCGCTGAACAGGGAGTCAGATGCGTAAGCTGGCCGCTTTTCTGATTTTGCTGCTCGTTCTCGGTGTGATCCTGGACAGGGTGGCCGTCACCGGGGTGCAGCGGGAGATCGCCACACAGGCGACCGCGAGATACGACCTCGAGAATCCGCCCGAGGTGACCATCCAAGGGATCCCGTTCCTGACCCAGGCGATCGCGGGGAGATACGACGAGGTCAAAGTCGCCGCGGGCCCGATGAGTCTCAGCGGGATCCAGCTCTCCGGCGTCGACTTCACCCTGTACGGCGTCACCGCCTCGCTGTCGGACCTGGTGCTTCACCCAGAAAGGGCGCAGATCCGCGCCGAGCGCGTCGCGGGCACCGTGGTGGTCCCGCTGCAGACGCTGAACCAGCGGGCGCCACGCGGGATCAAGATCGAGGTCGACGGCGACGCCCTGGCCGTCAACGGGCAGATCACCGTGCTGGGGCAGAAGGTGCCGGTCAAGGCCGACCTGAAGATCGACGTGGCCGAGGGGGAGGTACGGTTCACGCCGGGGAAGGTCACGCTGGGCGGCGGCATCCCGGTGCCCGATCCCGAACGGTTCATCACCTACCGGATCCCGATCAAGAACCTCCCGTTCAATCTGAAGGTGACCGGAGTGAGCGTCGTGCCCCAGGGGATAAAGATCTCCGGCGAGGCGGCCGACGTTCCTCTCCGCGGCTGAACCGGTTGCGCGGTTGAATGGCCCGGTGGGGCCTGGCCCGCGTCGGTGAGGCGCGGCCGGTGGTCCGCTCTTCTGGGCGGCCCCGACCGCCTCGCACCGCCCTGTTCCGCGCAGCCTGTCCGGCCGGATCGTGACCGTGAGCCGGACCCCGACCGAACAACCGAGCCGTGACTGAACCGAAGCGCTCCGCCGTACGTCGTGAGGATGTGAGCCAAGCCGGAACCGCCGATGAGCAGCTCGTCAGAGCGCTTTTCGACGAGCACGGCGGGCCACTCTACGGTTACGTTCTGCGGCTGACGGGTGACCCGGGGAGAGCGGAGGATGTCGTGCAGGAGACGCTGCTGCGGGCGTGGCGGCATCCTGACGCGCTCGGCGGGCGTCCCATCCGCGCGTGGCTGTTCACGGTGGCCCGCAATCTCGTCGTCGACCAGCACAGGGCACGCAAGGCACGTCCGCCGGAGATAGGGGACGAGGCGCTGGCCGTCGTGCCCGCCGACGACGAGTTGGAACGGGCCGTCGAGTCGTGGGCGGTCGCGGAGGCGCTGGCCACGCTGAGGCCGGAGCACCGTGAGGTGCTCGCCGAGGTCTACTACCAGGGAAAGTCGGTCAAGGAAGCCGCAGAGGCGCTCGGTATCCCTGCCGGAACGGTGAAGTCGCGCACGTATTACGCGCTTCGGGCGCTCAAGCTGGCGCTGGAGGAGCGGGGGCTCGCGCCATGATGATGACCTGTGACGATATGCGGATGTCGCTCGGGGTTTACGTGCTCGGGGCGCTGGAGCCCGAGGAGTGCGTGCTCGTCGAGGCGCACCTCGCCGAGTGCGACGGCTGCCGCGCCGAGTTCGAGGAGCTGACCGGGGTCGCCGGGTTCCTCGGCAAGGTGTCGGAGGAGGACGTGGCGCAGGCGGCCAGCCCGCCCCACGCGGTCCTGGAGCGGCTGCTCAGCGCGAGTGCCAAGAGGCGCAGGATGACCAGGGTGCTGCTCTCGCTGGCGGCCTCGGTCCTGGTGGTCGGGCTCGGCGGGACCATGTGGGCGGCGATGCGGCCCTCGGAGAACGCCGGTGACCTGGCGCTGCCCACGTCCGTCTCGGCCTCGGCCGGTGGCGAGAGCGGCTACGCGCAGAGCGCGCCGAAGGAGAAGAGCGACCGCTACGCCGTCGCCCCCCCCTCCGCTGCTCCCTCGGGCGGGGCCTCCGACGAGGCCCGGATCATGGACGTTCCGGATGGGCAGAAGAAGTTCGAGGGCAGGAACCAGTCCGTCCACGCGACGGTGACCATGAGCGAGGGGGAGGGGACGACGACCGTCAAGGTCGTGCTCTCCGGAGTCGCGGCGGGCACCCCCTGCAAGCTGGACGTGATCGGCGCGGGCGGGGTGCGGCAGACGGCGGCGAACTGGGTCGTCAACAAGCCCGCCTACGAGAGGTCGGGGCCCTTCACGGGAACCACCACGATCCCGTTCAGGAGCATCTCCAGGTTCGAGATCACCACGGCGGAGGGCCGGGTGCTGGTCGGCGTCCGCGTTCCCTGATGTTCCCTGATGTTCCCTGATGTTCCCTGAAACGACTCCGACCGATACCGCCACCGGCGGCCCGCGCGCTCCGGGCGGGGCGCGCGGGAGCCGGTGACACGCCGGGAGCGGGTGAAGGCTCTGTCGGGGGGCAGGGCCTGCCGCTCTCGACCCCACCCCCGGCCTTGGCGGAGGCCGGGGGCAGGGGACGGGCGGGAATGGCCGGGCACGGCCGGGTGTTGTCGTGCTCTGTGACCGGATTGGCAGTGGTGCTCGTCACATTGGCTGTGGCCACGCTGGTCGGTGTGGTCGTACGGCGGCGCAACGGCGTGCCGCGTGACGTTGGGGGCGGCGTGGAGCGACTGACATCCGGTGACCTCGACACCTCCCTGGGAGAGCGGGCGACGCTGGTGCAGTTCTCCAGCGCCTTCTGCCAGCCGTGCCGGGCGACCCGCAGGATCCTGTCCGAGGTGACGGACATTGTGCCGGGAGTGGCGCATGTGGAGATCGATGCGGAGTCCCGGCTCGACCTCGTTCGCTCGATGAACATTCTGCGCACCCCGACTGTACTGATCCTTGACGCGTCAGGGCGTGTTGTGAAACGTGCCTCCGGGCAGCCACGTAAGGCCGATGTGATCGGGGCCCTCGGCCTCGCCATTGGTGAGTGAACGGGGCAGCATACCGCCCGTTGAGCAATTTTGTCTCACAAGTTGGACAGGGATGTGACAGACGATGGAGCGCCGGGGTAGTGTCTTGGGCATGAACCCCACGACAGAGCTGCTGACGAAGCGGCGCGCGGTTGATTTTTGCCGCGTGACCACCGCGCTCTGTCGTCTTTCCTAAAGGGCGATCTCAAGCGGCCTTTGAGCCGCACCGATCTGTATAACCCTTCAGGAGCATCGAGCGATGCACGTTGATCCCCGAGCCCTTCGCTTCTCCGCGGCTTTGACGACTGTTGTCCTCGCTCTCGTTCTCGTGACGAGCAGCGGGTTGCTACTGGCCGCCCAGGCCGTGGTGTTCGCGCTAGGTCTTTTCGGCGCCTCGCCGTACGGGATGATATTCAAAGGGATAGTGAAGAGTCCTCCCCCGGAGTTGGAGGACGCAGCCCCGCCGAGTTTCGCGCAGGGACTGGGTCTCTTCTTCGCTCTGGTGGGTTTGGTCGGTTACATCACACAGATCACGCCGCTGGCCCTCGGCGCCACCGCTGCGGCCCTGTTCGCCGCCTTTCTCAATGCCGCTTTTGGTTTCTGCCTCGGCTGCGAGATGTTCCTGATCATTCGCCGTCTACTGCCCGCCGCAAGTTAATCCCGGAGGATTCCAATGAGCCGCTCCGCCGTCCTGGTGGACGCTGACTGGGTCGAGGCCAACCTCGACGCCGATGGCATCGTCCTCGTCGAGGTCGACGAAGACGCCAGTGCCTATGACAAGGGCCACATCCGTGGCGCTGTGAAGATCGATTGGAAGCAGGACCTCCAGGACCCCGTCCGCCGCGACTTCGTGGACCGTGAGGGCTTCCAGGCGCTGCTGTCCGCCCGGGGCATCGGCAACGACGACACCGTGGTCCTCTACGGTGGCAACAACAACTGGTTCGCCTCCTACGCGTACTGGTACTTCAAGCTCTACGGCCACGAGAACGTCAAGCTCCTCGACGGCGGCCGTAAGAAGTGGGAGCTCGACTCCCGCGAGCTGGTCAAGGACGTTCCCGCGCGTCCCGCGACGAACTACCAGGCCAAGGAGCAGGACCTGTCGATCCGCTCCTTCCGTGACGACGTCGTCGCCGCGATCGGCAAGCTCAACCTGGTCGACGTGCGCTCGCCCGACGAGTTCACCGGCAAGCTGCTCGCCCCCGCGCACCTCCCGCAGGAGCAGGCCCAGCGCGCGGGCCACGTGCCGACCGCCCGCAACATCCCGTGGTCGAAGGCCGCCAACGACGACGGCACCTTCAAGTCCGATGAGGAGCTGAAGGCCCTCTACGAGGGTGAGGGCGTCGACTTCAGCAAGGCCACCATCGCCTACTGCCGCATCGGCGAGCGCTCGGCCCACTCGTGGTTCGTTCTGCACGAGCTTCTCGACCAGGCCAGCGTCACCAACTACGACGGTTCGTGGACCGAGTACGGCTCGCTCGTGGGCGTGCCGATCGAACTGGGAGAGGCCCGATAATGACTCAGGGATGCGCAGCTCCGGAACAGACGATTGCCCTTCCGGCCGGGATCGACCTTTCGACCCAGGCCGTCATCCAGGGAGTGGTCTCCGGCACGGGTACGGCTTACGCCCGTCTGCTGGACCACTCCGGCGAGTTCACCGGCGAGGTCGTGGTGTCCGAAGAGGGCATCTTCCGCTTCTTCGCCGCTCCCGGTGAGTGGACCGTTCGCATCATCGCGGGCGGCGGCGTCACCAAGGACATCCCCGCCCAGGCTCGCCTGGGCGAGGTCACGCAGCTCGCCGTGGCTGTCTGACCCGTTCACCGAAGAAGAGAGAGCCGGCTTCCCGTCCAGGGGGGGCCGGCTCTCTCCTTTTCCCGGGGCCTTCCGGCCTTTCACCGGCCTTCTGCGGCCTTCTGGGGCCTTTCTGGGCTGGACCGGGTTCCGGGCGCGTCGCGTGGATCAGGTTCCTGCGCGTTCCGCCACCCGGCGGAGCGCGCCGGTGTAGTCGGGGTCGGGGGACATGGCCGCCGCCAGGCGCAGGTGGGGCAGGGCCTCGGCGTGGCGATTGGACCGCTCCAGAGTCCTGCCGAGCAGGAACCTTGCGTAGTGGTCGCCGGGGGCTCGCTCGAGCAGGGACTCCAGCGTCTCCCGCGCCCGGCCGAGCTGGGCCGAGCCGAAGTAGGCGCGGGCGGCCAGCATGCGCACCGCGGAGTCGTCGCCGTGCCCGTCCAGCAGCGGGCGCAGCATCTCCAGGGCGCCGAGAGGGTCACGGGCGTCCAGCAGGGACTCGGCGTGGCGAAGGCGCCTCACCTCGTCGGGAAGCTCGCGCTCGGGGACGGCGTGCCGTACGAGGTCTCGCAGCACCTCCGGCGGCTGGGCGCCGGAGACCGCGGAGCCGCCGACCACGAAGGTCGGAGAGGTGACGATGCCGATGGCCTTGCCCCGCAGGAGCTGGAAGCGGACCTCGGCCGTTCCCCGCCCTGAGGCGAGCGCCTCGCTCATGCCGTCCAGACCGGCCTCGGTGGCGAGGGCCACCAGGGTCGCGTGGTCGCCGAGGTTGGCCGCCTCGGTGAAGTGGGCGCGCAGAAGCCGTTCCACGACGGCGTCCTGCAGGACCGGGCCGCCTCGCTCGTGGGCGAGGGCGATCACCCGGTGGGCGTCGAAGGTGTTCGGCCGCCAGACGGCGCCCCAGCGCGGGCCGAGCCTCTCCTGCGCCGCGACGCCCGCGACGCGGTCGCGGTTTTCCGCGGGCGTGAGGGCCGGGTGACAGGCACGCAGGGCGCCCTCGGCGACCGGGTCGCGCAGCGCCGCGTCCAGGGGCTCCGCCTCGGCCGGGGCCATCGGGTCGATCTGGTAGGGACGCCAGACGACCTCCACGTCCTCGCCGAACCCCGCCTTCTCCAGGCGCTGCCTGCCGATGTAGGCCCAGGCGCAGACCATGTCCGCCCAGACTTCGATGCGCTTCATGACCGATGCAACAAACGACACCTGTCGTTTATTCGACAGGTGTCGTTTAATCTTGTGGAGTGCCCGAAGACGATCCGAGAATCCGCAGGACCCGTGCCCGGCTGCGCTCGGCGGTCCTGCGGCTGGCCGTCGAGCGTGACCCCGAGTCGATCACCGTCGCGGAGATAGCCAGGGCGGCCGAGGTCAACCGGGCCACGGTCTACCTCCACTACCGTGACCGCGACGATCTCGTGCTGGACGCGATGGAGACGGCGATCGGCGAGCTGGCGGCCCAGGCGGCGCGGTGTCCCTACCGCGAGCCGGGGCCGGTTCCCGCGTCGCTGGTCGCGCTGTTCGACCACGTCGGCACCCGGGCCCCGCTGTACCGGCGGATGCTCGGCCCGCACGGCAGCGCCCGCTTCTGTGCGCGCCTGCGCGAGGTGCTGGCCGCTGAGCTGCGCGCTCCGTTCGCGACGGGCTCCCGGCCGCCCGGCCACGACGACGTGCCCCCGGAGGTGCACGCCCACTACGTTGCGGGCGCGCTGGTCGGGGTCGTGACCTACTGGCTCGGGGAGCACCCGCCCCGCCCGGCCGAGGAGATCGCGGCGTCCGTGTGGGGCCTCGTCCGCGCCTGAGAGGGGTTCTTGAGAGGCCTGAGAGGGGTTTCTGAGAGGAAGGACGGGCGTTCCCTCCGGTGGTTCTCGTGGCGGGCGGAGTCCGGGGCCGTGACGGTGCCGTGACGGTGCCGTGACGGGGTGGGCGGCGGGTGCCGGGGTGGTTCGATCGGGCTGCGGTCCGCCGAGGGAATCGCTAGCATCCATCAGGTGTCCGGAACGCCTGTTATGTCCCCGCCGTTGCCATCGCCGCGAGCCGCGGGCTCGGCGCAGGGCGCGCTCACGGCGTACTCCCTGCCCCTGCACGCTCTCAGGATCCTGGGCGCGTGCGGCGTCTCGCTGGTGTTGTGGTTCTCCGCGGGACGGGCGATCCGCGCCGCCCTGTTGTGGACGGCCACCGAGGTGTCGCACGGGGACTACCGCCAGGTGCGGCTCGTCATCACGATGCTGCTCTTCACGTTGATCGTGCTGAACGAGCTCGTCGTCATGATCGGCATGCTGTACTCCGTGCGTGGCGCGCTCAGGGAGATCCAGGTACGGCGGGCGGGAGACGAGGCGGACGAGAGCCTGTTCGACGCGCTGAACCGGGCCACGCTCGTCTTCGCCACGATCTACATGGCCTGGAGCTTCCACGTGGAGGACGCCAGGCAGTTCGTCGCCCTCGACCGGACGCACAACATCGGCGAGGACCTCTTCTCCAGATCGCTCACCGGTGAGAAGATCACGACCGCCACCGGCCTGACGGACCTGGACCTCCGGCTCTCGATCGCGATCACGGTCGTGGCCTACGGGCTCAAAACGCTGTTCGGGTGGTGGCACACGAACGACAAGGTCAAGGGAAGCGGCATACTCACGACCTTCTTCGAGCTGGCCTTCGCCTTCTACGGCGTCAACGCGATGTTCACCCTTGTCTCCGCGCGCTCGGACTGGCTGTCGAGCCGGGTCGTCATGACCACCTTCCACGGCTGGATCGAGCAGGCGGAGGGAGGTGTCCCCGGCTGGAAGGAGGTGACGGCGGCCATCGGAGAGGTCTGGCCGTACATCGTCTCTGCCCTGGTCGAGCCGCTGACGTGGCTGACGGTCGCCGCGCTCGTCTACGGCGCGTTCGCCGAGGACACTCGCGCGGTCGTGCGGGGAACGCGGCTGGACGCCGTGGCCGACCGGGTCGAGCAGGCCCACACCCTGACCCGCACCACCATGACGCGGGCCACGACCGGGTTCCAGGAGCGCTGGGTTCCGCCCGCCAACGCCTTCCGGCTCGCCGTACGCGGAGGCGCCGCCCTCTTCGGGATGTTCTGCCTGTGCTACGTGCTCATCCGGGTGGGAACCGACTACGCCGACCAGGGCGTGCGGATGCTGGTCGGCAACGAGGAGCCCTACATCTGGGTGTTCCTCGGCAATCCCGTCGAGATCATCAGGCAACTCGTCGTCAAGGTGCTGACCGTCTGCCTTCTCGCGGCCACGTTCGACATCGCGGCCACCCGCAGCCGCGAGGCGGGAGAGGTGGTCAGCGCCTGAAGCGCAGCACGTCGGCGTTCGACTCGCGGTCCTTCGCGGCCCGCTTCATCATGTCCTGCACCGACTCGTTCTCCAGCGTTCGCACGGAGCTGGGACGCACGTAGACCTCGATCTGGGCGGAGAGCGCTTTGGGCACCATGCTGATCAGGTTGTAGTGGTAGGGCGTGCCGACCTTGTGGTCCTTGGCCTCAAGAGGCATGTCGTCGTCGACGACCTCCGCCTTCCAGGTGCGCCCATCAGGAGCCTTGACCTCGACTTCGGGGGAGGCACGCCTGATCACCCCCTCGGGATCGAGGGAGACCCGGGTGAGCTTGATCTTCAGCCACTGGCGGTCGGCCGCGATCGGGCGGGCGTTGGGCAGGTTGTCCACCGCTTCCACGCCCACCTGCCAGGACACGTGCTTGAACGTCGCGGTCGCGCCCGCCGCGAAGGTGTGGATCAGATCGGCGGGCCGCGCCTCACGGTAGGTGTTGTACCCGTCCCACGTGGGAATCGCGATGGCCACCGCCAGGGCCAGGACGGCGCCCGCGACGCGCAGCGCCGTACGGTCTCGCCTGGTCTGTGGCGGATCGGCGGCGGGCGGGGTAGGCGGGGTAGGTGTCTGGGCCGGGGCGGGCGGGGTGGCCGGGGCAGGTGGCGTGGGGGAGGGCTGGAAGGGCTCCTGCGTCATCGCGAGGGGCTGCATGGCGGGGATGGACGGCCGGGGCAGAGGGGAGGCGGGAACGGCGGGAAACGGCTGTGTCGAGGCTCCGGGAGGTTCGTTCCGGGAAGCGGCCGGAGGCCAGACCTGCCGGTCGGAGAAATCATGGCGCGTCTCGGGAAGCCAGGGGACGCCGGCCGCGGGCCTCTGCCCCGGCACCGCCGCGCCGGGAAAGGACGCAGGGCCGCCCACGCCGACATGGCCAGGGGGCGGCGCGGCGTGACCTGGGACCGGTGTGGCGTGGCCTGGAGACGGTGCGGCGTGACTCGGGGCCGGTGTCGCGTGGCCTGGGGGCGGTGTGGCGTGGCCTGGAGGAGGTGCCGTGTGGTTTGAGGGCGGTGTGGCGTGGCCTGGAGACGGTGCTGTGTGGTTTGAGGGCGGTGTGATGGGGCCGGGGGGCGGTGTGGCGTGGTTTGAGGGCGGTACGGCGTGGCGGGGGGACGAGGCGGGGAGGGACTCCGGCAGGCCGCCAGGACGCGCCTGGCGTGCCTCGGGAGCGGCCGGGGCGGCCGGTGGCTGGGGCCAGGTTCCCTGCGACCATGAGACGCCCTGCTGGTGAGCGGGCGACGGGGAGGCGTGTCCGGACGGAGGCGAGGGAAGCGGGGAGGCGTGTCCGGGCGGGGGCGCGGGAAGCGGGCCTTCCTCGGAGGCGAACCAGTCAGGTGATCTGTCGTCTTCGGGATGCGGCGTGCCCGTCACTTCTTGTTCCCCAACGGATAGACGTCCTTCGCCTCGGACACCAGACGGGCCGCGGCGGCCTCGTCGAGGCCGAGATCGATCTCCACCTCCGGTGCGGAGGGCTCGGTGATGGCTCCCCCCGCCGAGCTGACCACGATACGGGCTCCGGCCAGTTCGGAGGCCGGAAGCTCGAAGACGGCGGGGCCGGAAACCCACCAGCCTGGCTGGACGAAGAACTGCTTGATGGTCTGGGTCTCGTTCACCCTGTCCGTCGCGCTGTAGCGGCGGCCGCTCTGTGTCAGGATCTCCTGCGAGACGATCCGCTGCGGCTCCCAGGTCGACTGGGCGGCCAGGTCGACCACGAGGAAGATCGCCGTGGTCGTCGCCCTCTGCGGTTTGCCGTTGGTTCCCGTTGTCTCGATCGCCTTCGCCGCGTGCACGGCCTTCGCCTGGACCCAGACGCGCGAGGCCTTCACCTCGTCTCCGAGACCGCCGGTCCAGGTGAGCGGGGCGCCACGGTCGTCACGCGTGTACGCGAAGGTCTGCGCCCACACCGCCGTCGCCGCGAGCGCGACTCCGGCGAGCAGGCCGCCCAGCTTGCGCCATCGGCTCGGCGGGGCGGGGGCCCTGCGGCGCCGGCGGGCCGGCGTCCTGGTGCGTTCCGGGGCGACGGTTCCCATCAGGTGGTTTCCTTCTGCCGGACCGGGAGGGTGACCTGCGCGGCGACGGTCGGCGGTCCTTCCGGGTCGTCCTTGACGAGCACCCAGCCGAAGTTCTGGGTGAAGCCCTCGTTGAACTCGAAGGTGCCCACGTCGAGCTTCACCTGCTTGGGAGGGTGCTGGCCCCCGGTGAGCTCGTACCTGACCACGACGGTCGAGGTGACCCCGGGGTGCAGTTGCCTGCCCGGGACGCTGTCGCCCGAGACGGAGGTGAGCGGGCCGTACGGGCTCTTGATCTCTGGCGTCATCTTGAGCAGGCCCGCACCGAAGGAGAGCCCTTCCTTCTTCTCGTACCAGGGGAAGCCGACCTGCGCGGTTTCCTCACCGGTGTTGGTGACCTCCATCACGAGCTCCAGGAAGCGTTTGCCCGTCCCGCCGAACGGGTCGGCCTGGAAGACGGTGCGAGACTCGACGAACTTGGTCGTGAACTCGCCCTGGTTCAGGCTCGCGCCGGGGCCGAGCTGTTTGGGAGGCTCTTTGGGGGCTTCGGCGAGACCGCCGAAGGCCGCGGTGACTCCCAGACCGGTGGCCACCACCAGAGCGGCTATCGGGACTGCGACCGGGCGCCGTCGCCTGTTTTCGCCACCGGGGGGAGACGTCATGACAAAGGATGGTAATCGCTTACCTTCACCCCATCCGACTCATTCATCCCTTAAGTAGCGGTGAACATGGGGAAAATACAGCAGATTGGCGGGAACGCTGCCCGAATCGGAGGTCCAACTCTTACGCTGTCTCCGAGGCGGCGAGAGCCCTATGGCGGAGGTTCCGTGGCGGACGTGCATCCCGAGCATGCGCAGCTCCAGGCGGACCGGATCTACCTGGGCTGGCAGTATGCCTTGCTGCACCCGGATCCTGGTCCTGCTCCCCGACGACCGTCCCCGGCGGACGACGGCGTGGCCGTCGTCGACGACCCGGCCGACGCCGAGTGGATGCGCAGGGAGCGGCTCAACGAGGCCCTGCTGAACCGGCCGGTGAAGATCTTCAGGGTGTTCATGACCGCGCTCGCGGTGCTGATCCTCGTCCTCGGGGTCACGGAGCTGCTGAGGTGGTCGTTCGCCGCCGCGGGACTGGTCGCGGCCGGCGGGGTCGCGGTCTTCTGCAGCTACGCCATCCACCAGGGCGACCGGGCGGTCAGGCACCGGATCCGCGAGCGCCAGGCGGTCGGTGACCGGCAGCGTGAGGAGCGCGACAGGGAGCTGTTCCAGGCGCAGGAGGAGCACGCGGAACGCTACCGGGAGTGGGCGGAGAAGAAGGAGCGCTACGAGCGGCAGCTCACCTGGTACGCCGTGACCGTGCCGGACGAGATCGACCGGATCGACGTGGCGGGCGGCACGCTGCCCGGCTGGTCCGCGCTGATCACCCTGCTCGGGGCGACCCGCCTCTACAGCGGCGGACACCTGACCGTGCTCGACCTGTCCGAGGGCGCGATCGCCAAGGACCTGATAGAGCTGGCGCGCAGGGGCGGCGATGACCCGCTGGTCTGGGTGCTCCCCGGCGACCTGCCCCGGCTCGACCTGGGCGCGACGTTGCCCCCGGAGGCCTTCGCCGACGTGCTCGCCCACGTGGTGAGCGTCAGCGAGGAGCACCGCACGACCAGGGACCTGTCGTTCGACAACGCGATCCTGGAGCGGGTGCTCGAGGTTCTCGGCGAGAACGCCACGATCAACCAGGTCACCGCCGCCCTGCGGGCCCTGGCCCAGGTCGGCGACCCGCGCGACGATCTCCTGAGCGGCCTGATCACCGCGAGCCAGCTTGAGCGGATCGGCACGCTGTTCGGCCGCGGGGTCAGCGACCGGGTGGTGATCGAGCGCGCCTGGGCGTTGGAGTCGCAGCTGCGCAAGCTGGAGACGCTCGGCTCCGAGGCCGTACGGCTGCCGCCCGCGCGCCTGCGGGTGGTGTCCATGGACCGGCAGGCGGGCGTGTTCGGCAACCGCGTCCTGGGCACCTACGTGGCCACCGCGCTCACCCACATCCTGCGCCAGTCGCCCGCCTCCGAGCGGCCGTGGTACCACACGATCATCGTCGCGGGCGCGGACAAGCTCCGCGGTGACGTGCTCGACCGGCTGATGGACGCCTGCGAGACCTCCAGGACCGGCCTGGTTCTCACCTACCGCGCGCTCACCCCGACCGTGCGCGAGCGCCTGGGGCGGGGGCACGCGGCGGTGACGTTCATGCGCCTGGGCAACGCGGAGGACGCCAGGATCGCCAGCGAGCACGTCGGCACCGAGCACCGCCTCGAGCTCGCCCAGCTCACCGAGACGATCAGCGCCGCGGGCGCCGGGACCGACGGCGGCTACGTCTCGACCGTCGGCCAGGCGGACGAGGGCGAGGACGCGCGGGACGTGAGCGGCACCGACCTCAAGGAGGACATCACCGAGTCGACCGAGTGGGGCCGCCAGGCGACCAAGGCGATGGGGGAGACCGAGCGGGTCCTGCACCGTTCCAGGGAGTTCCTCGTCGAGCCCCACCAGCTCCAGCAGCTGCCGACCACGTCGGTCATCGTCACCGACGCGACCGCCCAGGGCCGGAGGGTCCGCCTCGCCGATGCGAACCCGGCCATCCTGACCTTCCCCAAGACCACGCTCGGGGAGTTCGACGAGATCAAGGAAGCCGTGCTCGAGCGCGCGGAGGAGGCCCGGCGCCACGAGCCCAGCCTCTTCGAGGACGCGCCGCCCAACCTCGGGCCGCCCCCGGCCAGGCTCGACTGGCGCAGACGCCAATGAATCGCTCGTTTCTGGTAATGACATCGTCAATGCGGAGGTGCGATCCCCGAGGGAGGTTCGACCTTGGTTGCCGGGGTACCCCGCCCCCGGGTCTCCGCCATCCCGTCCGGCGGAGCGATCCATGAAGCGTCGACCCCCCGGTCTAGAGCCGGGTCCCCCGGGTGGAGAGCAAATGCAACCGAGCGTGTCCCGTCCTCCCAACCCCCTGGCCGGTCCGTGGTACCGGATCCAGGCCATCACCGCCCCCTCGCGCAGCTCGTCGGCGGAGTGGGACTTCGTCACCGTCCTGCCCGCCGTGCTCTCCGCCGCCCAGCGCAACCGGCCCTTCGTGGTCGGCTGGCTCTCCCGGGGCTCCGGCGCCCCGCTGGAACTCATCACCAACGCGGGGCCGCTGACCCCGCCCCGCCCGCCCCGCAGGGCCGCGGCGGAGCCGGAACCGGTGCCCGCGAGCCCCGAGCCGCTGCTGTTCCCCAGCGGCGCGCGAGGCGTGCGGATCGGCGACGAGTGGCTGCGCGACCTGTCCGACCTGGCGTGGGCCGTCTGCCCAGGACGCCAGGCCCCGCCGCTCGGCGGGCGTCGCGAGCCGGACGCCGACGAGATCAAACGGCCGACGCTCTTCGAGTCGACCCTGGTCACGCTCATGTCCCGGCCGTTCGCCTGGCTGGTGATCGCCGAGCAGACCGACCTGCTCGACGCGGAGGTCGCGCACCTGCGGACCCAGCTCAACGTGCTGAGGCAGTACGGCGACGCCTCGGAACGCTCCCGCTACGACGCCGAGCGCGCCGAGCGGCGCATGCAGGAGCTGGACGCCTTCCGCGAGGCGGGGCTGTGGAGCGTGCGGGTGCTGGCCGGCGCCGCGGGACCCGAGGAGCTGCGCCAGATCGCCCCCGTGCTGGTCGGCTCCGCCGAGATGAGCCACCACCCGTACCGGCTGCGCAGCGCCCTGACGGGCCCGGTGCACGGCTTCGTCGAGGCGCTCTCGGTGACCCTGCAGGACCCGGCGGACGGCACCGCGGCCCCGTTCGCGGCCACCGCGGGCGCGCTGGCCGCTCTGGCGGGGCTGCCCCGCAGGGAGGTGCCGGGGGTCAGGGTGCTCGACGCCGGGTTCTTCGACGTGACCAGCGAGGCGGACGTCACACCGGGCGCGCTGACCGTCGAGCTCGGCTCGATCCTGGACGGCCAGGACAGGGCGGTCGGCTCGTTCAAGGTCCCGCTCGCCACCCTGAACCGGCACGCGTTCGTCACCGGAGCGACCGGCTCGGGCAAGTCACAGACCGTCAGGCACCTGCTGGAGCAGCTCACCGGCGCCGGGATCCCCTGGCTGGCCATCGAGCCCGCCAAGTCCGAGTACGCCGCGATGGGCGGCAGGGTCGAGCACCTCGCCCCGGTCACCGTGATCAACCCGTCGGCCCCCGACAGCGTGCCGTTCAGCGTCAACCCGCTGGCCCCCGAGCCCGGCTATCCGGTACAGGCCCACATCGACATGGTGCGGGCGCTGTTCATGGCGGCCTTCGACGCGGAGGAGCCGTTCCCGCAGATCATGTCGCTCGCGCTGCAACGGGTGTACGAGGCCAACGGCTGGGACGTGGTCACCGGGTGGGCCGCGCCCGGGGCGGCCGTGCGGCCCGCCGTACCGACTCTGGAGCAGTTGCAGCAGCACGCCATGGACGTGATCCAGGAGATCGGCTACGGCAAGGAGGTCCAGGCCGACGTCGAGGGCTTCATCTCGCTGCGGCTGCGGTCGCTGCGGGTCGGCTCAGCGGGCCGGTTCTTCGAGGGCGGCCACCCGGCCGACATCGGCGACCTGCTCCAGCGCAACGTGGTGTTCGCGATCGAGGACGTCGCCAACGACGAGGACAAGGCGTTCCTGATGGGCACGCTGATCATCCGGATCGTCGAGCACCTGCGGATGCGGGCGAGGAAGGAGCGCAGCAGCGGCCTGCGGCACGTCATCGTGATCGAGGAGGCGCACCGGCTGCTGCGCGACCGGGGCGCGGGGCGGGCCAGCACGCACGCCGTCGAGCTCCTGGCGGGCATGCTCGCCGAGATCCGCGCGTACGGCGAGGGCATCGTGGTCGCCGAGCAGATCCCCACCAAGCTCGTCTCCGACGTCGTGAAGAACACCGCGCTCAAGGTCGTGCACCGGCTCCCGGCCGAGGACGACCGCCAGCTCGTCGGGGCGGCGATGAACCTGAGCGAGGAGCAGTCCCGGCAGGTCGTCTCGCTCCAGCCGGGCGTCGCCGCGATCTTCGCCGACGGGATGGACCGGCCGCTGCGGGTGCAGGTGCCGCTGGGAGAGGGCCGAGAACGGCTGCTCCCCGGCCACATGCCGCCGATCTGCGGCCGCCGTTCCGCGGCGTGCGGCCAGGAGTGCAGGACGGGACGGGCGTGCACCCTCGTCGAGCTCCGCGAGGCGGACCTGCTCGCCGACGCGCCCGAGTGGGCCTGGCTGCGGATCTGGACCGACACCCTGGTGCTGGCGTTCTGCGCCAACCGTCCGGTGCCGGGGGTCCCCAGGGTGCTCGCCGACCTGTGGGCCGAGCTGCCGCTCAGGCGGCGCGAGTGCCTGCTGGCCACGGCGGTCGAGCGCAGCGTCGGGCGCAGGGCGTGGTCGCTGCGGACCATCGGCGACCCCGCGAAGCTGACCGAGCAGGTCGCGGCGACCGCGACCCGGCTGCTCGGCCCCGACAGGGAGCCGGGCGAGCGGCCGGGCCCCGCCTGGGTCATCCCCCAGGTCCGCTGGCTGCACGAGGTGGACAGACTTTTCCCGTACGGCCAGCCCGCGCCCAACCCGCGCGGTGCCGCGCCGGTCATGGAGTACGTCCTGTTCACCCGCCAGCCCAACGGCACCGAGCTATTGGGCCACCGGGCCAAGGCGCTGCGGCACCACCCGCTGTCCATGGAGGTCGACCGCAACAGGGCGCTGGCCTGGCGGGTCATCCTCGGGGACGACGAGCACGAGCGGGTCGAGCAGGACGTCCTGATGGTGACGATCGGCATCGATCCGGCAGAGCGGCTGCGCCACGTGGCCCAGACGATGGGGGCGGGGTGGCTGGAGAGCGTCCTGTCGTGGCCGCGCCGCTTCGTGCTGCCGTTCGACGCCGCGTCGCCGGAGAGCGCAGAGCTGGCCTTCAGCGAGTGAGAAGCCTGGTGAAGCCAAGAGTCCGGGAGCCGTCCCGAGGCGTGGCGGCGACCCGCCCCGCTGGGTCGTACGACGGTGACCCCGCCCAACCACGGCTAGGATCGGCGACATGAACGATGCGGCCACCCCGGCCCTTCCGGCCGCCGGATCGTCCTGCGACGGGTCGCTACGCGAGGAGACGGCATGACTCAGCTTCCGCTGCGGGCGCAGCTCGCGAGCGCTCTCGGCCGGACGGCCGCGACCCTGTCCAGGGCGACAGGCAGAGGCGACGGATCGGTGATCGGCGGCCGGGTCGGCCTGGCGCTGGAACCCGACCTGCTGCGCAAGCTCGCGCAGGACCGCAAACTGGCGCTGGTGAGCGCGACCAACGGCAAGACCACCACGACCCGGCTGATCACCTCCGCGCTCCAGGAGCTCGGCGACGTCGCCACCAACGCCTTCGGCGCCAACATGCCCGCGGGGCACGTCTCGGCGCTGTCCTCGGCCAAGCACGCCCCCTACGGGGTCCTCGAGGTCGACGAGAAGTACCTCCCCGAGGTGATCGACACCACCGGAGCCGGGGTCGTCGTCCTGATGAACCTCAGCCGTGACCAGATGGACCGGGCCGGGGAGATCTGGCTGCTGGCCCAGAAGTGGCGGCGGGCACTGGCGGGCAAGCCGACCCACGTGATCGCCAACGCCGACGACCCGCTGGTGACCTGGGGCGCCTCGACGGCCGCCAGTGTGACCTGGGTTTCCGCGGGACAGCCGTGGAAGGAAGACTCCTGGTGCTGCCCCGAGTGCGGCGGCCCCCTGGACCGCAAGGGCATGGACTACACCCCGCCGGGCGGCACCGTCGCGGGAGCCGTCCAGGCCCCCGGCACGTTCGTCTCCCGCGCGGCGGAGAACGACTGGGCCTGCCGCGAGTGCACCTTCCGGCGTCCCCAGCCGACCTGGTTCCTCGACGACGACGCGGTGATCGACCCGCGGGGGCAGCGCTGGGTGCTGGACATCCAGCTTCCCGGACGTGCCAACCGGGCCAACGCCGTGATCGCGCTCGCCACCGCGGAGACCTTCGGCCTGCCGGTCCAGCGGGCACTGCCCCGGCTGCGCGAGGTCACCTCCGTCGCCGGCCGCTACACCACCGTCGAGCGTGACGGCAGGCACGCCCGGCTGCTGCTGGCCAAGAACCCGGCGGGCTGGCTTGAGGCGTTCGACGTCCTGGACCGCTCCCTGCCGGTGATCCTCTCGGTGAACGCCCAGGGGCCCGACGGCCGCGACACCTCCTGGCTCTGGGACGTGGACTACCGCGTGCTGCGCGGCAGGCCGGTCTACGTCGCCGGAGAGCGCAAGCTCGACCTGGCCCTCAGGCTGGACATCGCGGGCGTGCCGTTCCAGCTGACCGACTCCTTCGGCGAGGCGCTCGCCGCGCAGCCGCCGGGCAAGGTCGACGTGATCGCCAACTACACCGCCTTCCAGCAGATTCGATCGGAGTTCGGGCGTGCCGTCTGACAGCGTCCTGCGCCTTGTCTGGATATATCCGGACCTGTTGAGCACCTACGGCGACCAGGGCAACGTCCTGGTCCTGGAACAGCGCGCCCAGCGTCGCGGCATCCCGGTCGAGACCTACTACCTGCGCTCGGCCGACCCGGTGCCCGAGGGTGGCGACATCTACCTCATCGGGGGCGGCGAGGACCGGCCGCAGATCCTGGCGGCCGAGCGGCTGCGCAGGGACGGCGGCCTGAACCGGGCCGTGGCCCGCGGCGCGGCCCTGCTGGCCGTCTGCGCCGGTTACCAGATCATGGGCACCACGTTCGGCGGCGAGGAGGGGCAGCCGGTCGACGGCGTCGGGCTGATCGACATCTCCAGCGGTCGCGGCGCGGGCCGCGCCGTCGGCGAGCTGGCCGGTGAGGCCGACCCCGCGCTCGGCATCCCGACGCTGACCGGTTTCGAGAACCACATGGGCGTCACCCAGCTCGGCCCCGGCGTACGGCCGCTGGCGACCACGAGGGTCGGCACCGGCAACGGCAACGGCACCGAGGGCTGCCACGTCGGCAAGGTCGTCGGCACCTACCTGCACGGTCCCGCGCTCGCCCGCAACCCCGCCCTCGCCGATCTCCTGCTGACCTGGGCCATCGGCTCCCAGCTGCCGCCGCTCGACGACGGCTGGTTCGAACGGCTCCGCCAGGAACGGCTGGCGGCCGTGCTTCCCCACTGACCGCGGGCCGGACCCCAGCGGAGCGGATCACACGGCCCCGCCGACCACGGCGGGGCCGTACCCCCTCGTGAGGGGGCCGGTCTCCGAGGGGCGCCGGTTGCCCGGCGCCGTCAGCGGGTTTCGCCGGTTTGTCGCGGGACCGTCAGTAGACGAGGGCCTGGACCCCGTCGCCGAGGACCTCCTCGACGAAGGTGGGGGCGCCTGCGATGCGAACGCCCTCGATCACGTCGTCGACCGTGATGTCCCGCCGGGCCGCGCACTGCGTGCACAGCGTCACCCGCCCACCCGCCAGGACCGCGTCGAGCAGGTCGCCGAGCTGGGCGGCGTGCGGAAGGGTGAACTCCTTGGCCCTGCCGGGAAGGGCGAACCACGCCGACTCCCCGGTCAGCCAGAGCGAGACGGGAACCCCGCTCGCCAACGCCGCCGCCGCGACTGTGAACGCCTGGTTGCAGCGCTCGGGCTCATCCGCCCCCGCGGTCACCTTGATCACCAGTGATCGTGCCATACCCCGAAGCCTATGCGGGGCCGTGTTGTGGGCGCGAGCCGTAGCGGGACGGCTCTAGGCTCGGATTCATGGACGTTCCCGAACTGCATTCCGCCCTTGAGCCGATCGCCTTCCTCCTGGGACGTTGGGAAGGTGCCGGGGTCGGTGGATATCCGACGATCGAGAGCTTCAACTTCGGCCAGGAGATCGTCTTCGGTCACAACGGCAAGCCGTTCCTGACGTACGTCAGCCGTACCTGGCTGCTCGACGAGGCGGGCGACAAGGTCCGCCCGCTGGGCACGGAGACCGGCTTCTGGCGCAGCCTGCCCGATCGCCAGCTCGAGGTGTGCCTGTCGCACCCGACCGGCATCGTGGAGATCTACGTCGGCGAGGTGGTCTTCAACAAGATCGAGCTGCAGACCGACGTGGTCGCCCGCACCGCGACCGCCAAGGAGTACACCGCGGGCCACCGCCTCTACGGCCTGGTCAACGGCAACCTGATGTGGGCCTACGACATGGCGGCCATGGGCAACCCGCTCCAGTCGCACATCTCCGCCGAGCTCAAGAAGGTCGCCGACTTCGTGCCCGAAGCCGACTAGTGCCGCGTCATGCGGCGTTCGCCCTGTTGTGACGTGACGCGCGGTCTGGGGTCTGTCCTGGGCGGCGTGCGGCCCGGTTCACCGCCCCGCGCCACTCACCCTTGACGGCACCGACCACGCCGGTGCCGTCATCCTCACCTCTCCGGTGCGGCGCTGCCCGGTTGGAGATGCCCGGCGAGGCCGTCGCCCTGCTCGATCCGCCCCGGGGCGCGGAGAGAGACAAGGGCCGCGATGATCGCTTTCCTGTTGAGGCCGTTGGTGGGCATGGTGGCGCCGTGGGCGTGGCGGACGATGCCCTGAGAGTCGATCAGGATGCTGCCGGACTGCTGCATCGAACCGAAGATCTTCCTGCTCAGGCCGATCGTCTCGTGCGGGGTACCGCTGCGGCCGGTGAGAACGGTGAACGGGATCCGGTGTTTCGCCTTCCACGCGGCCGCCGTCTCCCGGTCCTCGGGTACCACAAGGAGCACCTGGGCATCGGCGGCCGCCAACTCCTCACCGATCTTGGCGAGTCCACGGACATGCTGGTTGCACACGGGGCAGGACGTCGACCGCAGGAAGTAGAGCAGCAGCGCGTGCTTGCCCTGGTAGTCGGA
The DNA here is from genome assembly GCF_040689595.1 of Streptosporangium sp. NPDC051023. Taxonomy (NCBI): domain Bacteria; kingdom Bacillati; phylum Actinomycetota; class Actinomycetes; order Streptosporangiales; family Streptosporangiaceae; genus Streptosporangium; species Streptosporangium sp. NPDC051023. The sequence goes on from NZ_JBFBCE010000033.1 coordinate 62,092, forward strand.
GAGGCGGACGGTCTGCCCTGCGGTGTCCTCAAGCACCATCTGCGGGGCACGGGATCCGGATGTGAGCATGGCGAAGCTTCCTTTCGCGCTGGGGTTGCAAAAAGCTGGGGTTGCAAAAAGCGGTCGGTTCGGGTCACACCTGCGTGGTTGCGGCGCCGAGGAGGCCTTCGTCGCCCTCGACCGCACACCGCAGGCTGAGCTGGAGCGCGGTCCGGGCCCGGTGCAGCTGGGACTTCATCGCCGGGATGCTCAGACCGAGAGTCTCGGCGACCGTCCGTCCCGAGTGGCCCAGCACGTCACGCATGATCAGCACGCGGCGCTGGAGGTCCGGCAACGCCCGGATCGCCTGCGCGACGCGCTCAGCCTCCAGCCGGGTGAGGACCTCGTCCTCGGCCGACGCCGCAGTGCCGACGCCGAGCTCGACATCGTGGTCGAGCAGCCGTTGGACACGGCGCAGGCACTCGTGCTTGACGATCCGGAACATCCAGGAGGCGAGCGCCGCCGAGGCGCGCAGGGTACCGATCTTGCGATAAAGGACGATCAGCGCTTCCTGTGCCGCATCCTCGGCATCCTGCGGAGATGCGCACAGACGCTGGGCGAAGTGCCGCACGTGCGGATGCGCGCCGTGCACCACCGCGGCGATCGAGTCCACGTCGCCGTCCTGTGCGGCCTTGATCAGCTGCTCGCTCACCCAACCGCGGTCAACCACGGCCACCTCCGCACCGGCACGGCGCATCCATCCCGCTTCTCCCTCCTGGCGTCACCGTAACGTCCATAAGAGTCTCTGGGACCACGAAAGGATTCACCCCTGGCCCGGAGGCGGTCGGCTGGCGGCGTCGCGGGCTTGGGCGACGCCTTCGGCCCATGGGCGTCCCGGGCCGTCCCGCAGGACCTAACCGCCGTTTCGCAGCGCGTTGACCTCGGCTTCCCGATAGCGACGCTGTCCGCCGAGGATCTCGGCGTGGCGGGCGAGCGCGGCGGCCAGGCGTTCCGGGGTGGTGCGGCCGATGGAGGTTCGTGCTCCGGCGGTGTGTTCGGTGGTGGTGACCGGGCGGTGGAGGTGTGCCCACCAGCGGGCGACGCCCGGGGCGTCGGCCACCTGGAAGCGCCAGGCCGGATAGATGCTGCCCAGCAGGGCGATCACCTCAAGGTCGCGTTCAGTCAAGATCGTCTCTTATGCCGGGTGGTGGGTGTGGGAGGTGCCCGGCCGGAAGTCAGGTCCGGCCGGGCACCGAGGGCGCCGGTCTGCGGGGGCATGAGACCGGCGCGGAGCGGTTCCCCTTCCCCGATCCATCGGGAACCGCGAGGGTGTGCGACCCGAGCCCCCTCAGTCCCGGGCCGCACGTCCAGAGGCGCGACGGCGGGGACGGCACTCCCCGCCGCCGCGCCGGTCTTCAGGCCGCGTCCCGGTAGGGACGCCGGGGGTGCTGCGGCGTGACGGCGGGCGCCTGGGAGCGGGTGCCGTCGCGTCTGGTGGGGGCGGGCGGGGGCGCGGGGAGTGCCTGCCAGGTGAAGGTCGTCTCCGCCTCGCGCATCCGCTTTTCCAGTCCTTCGGCGGTGTCGTCGGCGATGATCACCGGTTCTGGCGTCGGCCAGGCGGCCAGGGCGTAGAACCGGCGTTCGCTGAGGCTGTAGAGCACGCTCCACCCCTGGCAGGAACGATCCAATCGCTCCGCTTCTGAACGGGCAGGCCCGTCCCACAGGCGCCGGTACACCTTCGTGGGCGCCTGGCCGTCGCGGTGCCGTCCGCAGCGACGGGACCGCCCGATCACGAGGTCACCTGTCCGGCGACCTGACGGGCGATTTCCTCTTGGCGCTCGACGAGGGCTTGGATCTCGTCGAAGGTGTCGGCGTCCAGGTCCGGTTCGGCACCGGCCCGTCGCGCCGCGATGGGAAAAGGGGTCTCGCGGAAGGCCCAGAACCGGCTTCTGTCGCTGAGGATCAGCCGCCAGCCCGGGATGGTCGGTGAGGGCGCGGGAGCCCTACCATCACTCATGGATCGCACCTCCTTTGCGATCAAGGAACCCCGTATGGCATTGCCCGCCTGCGGGGTTCCGCTTTATCTGACGCTTGCCGGTGCCATAGTTGAAGGCACGCACTGCACAGGACAAGACACGACGCGTTACGGACAGAGCGTGTAAGCCGTGTAACAGGGCCGGGGCGAGGGCAATGGGCGCAGAATCGCAGGAGTGGCAGGAGTTCGGCCGCGCGATACGAAGGTGGCGAGAACAGCGGAAGATGACCCAGCGGCAGCTTGCCGAGCTGATCAGTTGGGCCTACTCGATGGTGAGTCGCTGGGAGTCGGGCGACCTCCGTCCATCTGTCGAGGCGATCGAGGCGATGGATGCCGCGCTTGAGGTCGAGGGGAAGCTGATCTCTCTGGGATTTCGAGCCGCGATGGCCGATAGCAACCGGCTGCGGAGAGGTACCGTCGAGGCAAAAGCCTCAACGCGGGATGAGGATGAAGACATGGAGCGCAGACGATTAATGCGGGATGCCGCCGCCGTCGCTGCCGTAGGCGCTATGGCTCCTGTGCTGACCTCGTTGACTGATGCTTTGGCCATTGCGCAACAGCCTCTGCCGGGCGCGAGCGTTTCCCAGGGGATGATCGACGATTGGGAGCATGCCGCCGATGTACATGAGCAGCGAGCACGCTTCGACTCGCCCGCCGTCGTCCTCGCCGCGCTTGCGGTTGACTACACCGATATGGCCCCTCATCTGGGACGTTCTCAACCGGCTGCCGTACAACGTGATCTTGTTCATGCCGCCGCACGGCATGCGTCCTTGATCGGCGGTAAGTGGTTCGATCTAGGTAATCGCCGAGAGGCGCATCGGTGGTGGGCGCAGACGCGTTTGTTGAGTGAACAGTCCGGAGACGACCTTTTGGTGTCGTGGCTGAGAAGCCGGGAAGCGGGTTACCGGCGACAAGACCCGAATGAGAACCTCGACAACGTGCTTCTCGTGGCGCAGGAGGCGCGTCGCCTTGCGGGAGACGCTCCTAGCGCGCCACTTGTGGCCGCTCTCGGAGTAGAGGCCATGATCCTCGCGAAGGTCGGTCGTCATGCCGAAGCGATCACCACCTTACGTCTGACCGAAGAGACATTCGAGCGGATGCCATCCTCGGGAAACTCACGTCAGGCCCGTGCACTGTGGTATGACCGAACTCTGATTTACACCCTTACAGGGGATCTCAAGCGTGCCGAGCATGCTCGCGACACAGCCGAAAGGCTCTATCCGACGGGTCATCGCTCGGCGACCTTGCTCGCCCTTCACGGCGCGGCGCTTCACGCCCGTACTGACCCAAACGAAGGCACACATCGGGCGTTGCAGCTTCTCGACGCACTACCCGCCGAGCGACGTGACACCCGAGTGATGTCAGCGGGCCGTCTGGTCGTTGAAGTCCTACCGGAGAAAGCTCGCGCTCTGCCCGGTGCACGGGAACTCCGCGCGCTGACCATCGGTAGCCGGTCAGCCTGAGCCGGACACGGCGACGCTCCGCCGGTCGATGATCGGCGGGGCGTTCGTGGTTCTGGCGTGCGCGGGACGATTTCGCGCTCTCGATAACCGGTTGGCTACAGAACCGTATCGCGCTGGTACCTCTACGAAGGTTCCTCTGTCCACACACCGACGCGCCCAAGCCGAGAACCGGTCCCAGCCCACCGATGCATTGGCCTATGACCTGATCGACGATCGCAGGCTGATCCAGGAAAGACGCTATAGCGCTCCGTGCTTCCTCGCCGCTTCCTCGCCGAGGCCTTCTTCACCGGGGTTCCTCGGGGTCGGGGTCCCGGGCCACCGTACGGCCCGCGGCCAGGAGCAGGGCGAGTGCCCCCAGGGCGAGAACCGCCTGGCCCGCGAGGTTGGCGGTGTCCGAGGTGCCCTTGAGGGACAGCAGGAGGAAACCGCCCCAGACGTAGGTCAGCAGCGCGCCACCGGCCAGTGAGAGCCGGTGGGCGGCACCCCAGCCCGTACGGTGCGACCAGCTGGTGACCGCCGCCGCTGTAACGGCGAGCAGTCCGGCCCCCACGGCGACCCCCGCCCAGCTCTCGGGGCGGGCGTAGAACAGGCCGGAGGCGACGAACGCCGCCGCGCCGACCGGCCACGGGCCCGGCACCCACCCGGCCGTCGCGTGCCGGGGGCGGCGGCCGAGGGCGAACGCCGCGCCGATCAGGGCCACGACCACGACGGCGGCGCCGATCCGCTGCGGCGTCGAGGCCATGAACCCCTCGTCCCGCGAGATGCCGCGGAAGATGAGGAAGGAGCCCAGGGCGAAGACGGCGCAGGTGACGGCCAGCGCGGGCCTGCCCAGCCAGGGGGTGGTGCTCCGGCGGGGCACCAGGGCCTCGACGATCGCGATCGGGACGCCGATGCTCCAGATCACGTGGCCGCCGACGAAGCTCAGGGCGTAGACGGCGCTGACGCCCAGCGCCGGAACGGGCGCGGCGCTCTGGAAGTCCTGGCCCTCGAACGAGGGGTTGAACAGCGACTGGTCGATCAGGCACGCTTCGAGCACGCCGTACGCCGCCGCGAGCAGGATCATGGTCGGCCAGCCGCGTCCCGCGCGGCGGGCGGTCTCCCGGACGAGGAGCGCCCCGCCGCCGTACATCGGCGCGAGCACCGGCATGGCGGCGATCTCGGACGCGGGGACGTTGCCGAGCAGGTACTCGGCGACCAGCGGAGCCAGGAAGAACAGCCCGACGGCGGGGGCGAGGCGTCGCATCATGGGCGTCACGACGCCCTGGCCTGGTCCGCGGCGACGAGCAGGACGACGCCCAGGACCGCCAGGGCCAGGTTGGCGAAGAGCTCGTAGCCGGTCAGGAAGTCCAGGCGGCTGACGATCACGCGGTTGAAGAAGTTGAGGAACGCCCCCATGAAGGGCTGGACGGCGACACGGTCGATGGCTCCGCTGACGCCCTGGAAAACCATGAGCATCCCCAGGAGCCGGATGAATTCACGCATGTCCGAACGCTAGGAATCCCCGGCCGCGCCGCGGATCGGTCATCGGGATCCTCCGTCCCGACGGGTGTCGCGACCGCGGGGCGCGGGAGACGACGAAGGTACCGTCCGCCGTGACTTTGGTATCGCCCGCCGGTCAGGAGGGGGCGCGTCAGGCTCCGCGACCGTAGGCTTCCCGGAGGATGAACGAATCGGTGACCGTGCCCGCGCACCGGCGCGGTCTGCGCGACTGGCTTGTGGACACCTGCCTGTTCCTGTTCGCGGTGGCCTCCGGGATCGCCCTGTCCGGCATGCGTCTTGAGACCTTCCCCCGGCCGCCCGCGTGGCTGTTCGACATCGACCAGATCACCGCCGCGCTGGGCTGCGCCGCGCTGTGGCTGCGCCGTCGCAGGCCGGTCGAGCTGGCTTTGGCGCTGGTCGTGGTCTCGACCTTCTCCGAACTGGTCGCCGGTGCGATGCTGGTCGCGCTGTTCACGGTCGCGGTGCACCGCCCTCCCCGGACCGCGATGCTCGTCTTCGGGATGAGCCTGCTGACCGCGCTCGTCTACGTCGTGCTGCGCCCCGAGCCCGACCTTCCCCGGTCCATGGTGTGGGTGTTCGGGGTCACGATCCAGGGCGCCGCGGTCGGCTGGGGCCTGTTCGTCCACCACAGGCGCAGGCTCGTCGTGGCGCTGCGCGAACGTACGGCCCGCGTGGAGACCGAGGCCCGTCTGCGTGCCGAGCAGGCCGGTCACCAGGCCCGTGAGGCGATCGCCAGGGAGATCCACGACGTGCTCGGCCACCGGCTCTCGCTGCTGAGCGTGCACGCGGGCGCGCTGGAGTACCACCCGGACGCGCCCGCGGAGGACATCGCCCGCGCGGCCGCGGTGATCCGGGAGAGCGCCCACCAGGCGTTGCAGGACCTGCGCGATGTCATCGGCGTGCTGCGCGCCCCGGTCGGCGAGCTTCCCCAGCCGACCTTCGCCGACATCCGGCAACTGGTCACCGAGTCGGACAGGGCCGGAATGCGGGTGGACATGCGTGAGGAGTGCACGGGAGTCGTTCCCGACCGGCTCGGCCGTACCGCGTACCGGATCGTGCAGGAGGCCCTGACCAACGTGCGCAAGCACGCGCGAGGGGCCGAGGTGCGCGTACGTGTCGCGGGGGCGCCGGGCGAGGGACTGACCGTCGAGATCGGCAACGGAGCAGGTGACGGAGCAGGTGATGGCGGAGCGGGCGGCGGAGCCGGTGGTGACAGGGCCGGTGATGGGGTGCCCGGTGGGGTGCCGGGTGGTGGGGTGTCCGGTGCGCGGCCGGGCCGGGGGCTGATCGGCCTGGCCGAACGGGTCGCTCTGGTCGAGGGGCGTCTGGAGTACGGCGCGACCGCGACCGGTGGCTGGCGGCTGGCGGCCTGGCTCCCCTGGGCGCCGTGATCGCCGGCCATCGTGGCGGGAAGCCGGAACGACCGGGCGCACAGCCGGAATGACCGGGTGCCCGTCAGCGGCGGAGAGCGTCGGGAGAACGGAGAGCGTCGGAGAAACGGAAGAACGGCGCATCGAGGGCACGGAGAGTATCGGGGGATGCGGAAAGGGTGGATACCATCACGGGCATGAGCACTCCTTTCACTCCCGATGTCGTCGAAGCGATCAAGCGCCACATGAACGACGACCACGGTGACGACGCGCTGCTGATCTGCAGGGCCCTTGGTGGCCGGCCCGAGGCGACCGGCGCCGTCACGTCGGGTGTGGACGCGGAGGCGATCGAGTTCCTCGCGGTGGTCGACGGGGAGAACGTCACGGTCCGGGTCCCGTGGAGCACCACGCTGACCGAGCGCGCCCAGGTCCGCGCCGAGGTGGTTCGCCTGTACCAGGAGGCGTGCGCCGTCATGGGTGTCCCGGCTCGCGGCGAGCACTGAGCTTCTGGAAGGTCTGGACCCGGCAGTTCTGGGAGGTCCGGGACCCGGTGGTTCTGGAAGGTCCGGGAAAGGGAAGAACCCCGGGCCTGCTCCTCCCGTGGAGTGGGAGGGCCAGGTGGACCAAGGGCGGGATCATTCCCGCCGCCCTGGCGGCCCGGGGTTCCGGTGATTGTCGTGGATTCGCCGAACGTCACCAGACGTCCGGACAGAGTCCGGAAGCTGGGGCGTCCTAGCGGACAGCCACCTCGCTAGCCCAACTATGATCAACCATTGTTCGGACCACCTCCTTTCGGCGTATTTGTACGTTATGAAATCCGCGTTGCCAGAGCAAACGAATATTTGAACCCGCTCGCCTCCGCGTCCGACCTCGGGTGAGGGCGCGCGGTGGCGGCCGATCCGGATGACCTGGGCGACTCACCTCCGGTCCGCGGCCGGGTGCCCGCCTCCCCCTCCTTCGGAAGAGGCCGAAACCGTACGGCGGAGCGCGGCCCGGCACAGCCACGCCACCGGCACCGAGCAGACGAGGAACACGACCGCGAGCAGCACCCACCCCGCCGCGTGGGCGCCCGTGACGAGAGTGGTCACGAGCGCTGGCCCGAGGGCGACGACCGCCCCCTCCGTGGTGGCCGCCACCGCCTGGTACTGCCCCTCGGCGTCCTTCCCCATCAGTTTGAGCGACAGGCCCCATCTGGCCGCGACGTAGTAGAGCTCTCCCAGGACGTGCAGCGCGAGGCCGCAGAGCACCAGGGCGACGGCGAGCCAGATGCTCGCGGGCCAGCCCGCGGCGGCGAACACCAGGCAGCAGGCCGCCAGCGCGCCGCCGGAGTGCCGGGCGGCCCGGACCGCGCCGCCGAGGCTCTCTCCCCGCCGGGTCACACGCACCTGGAAGAGCGCGATCAGCAGGGAACTGGCCAGCACCGTCAGGGGGGCGATCCACACGGGAACCACGGTGTCGCGCTGAAGCCACAGGGGCAGGCCGCTGGACAGCAGCGCCCAGCACAGGGCCAGAAGCGCGGTGCTGAACATGATCGCGACGAAGGGCGCATCCCGGATCGCCCTGGTGCTCGCGGTACGCCGAGCGGGCGGGACGGGAGGGACGTGGGGGAGACGCGTCAGGAAGGCCGCGGTGATCAGAAACGTCAGGCCGTTGACGACGACCGCGACGTGATAGGGGGTCGTCGTCTCTGAGGACAGCACCAACGCCGCGGCCCCGGCCCCGGCCGCGTAGAGGAGGTGCTGGACGACCCTGGCCTTCGCCAGGACCGCCATCCGGTGTTCCTCGGGCATCAGCAGGTAGATCATCGTGACCTTCGTGCCCTTCGCGGCCGTCTCCAGGGAGGTGAACAGCGCGGCGGTCACCAGGAGCGGCCAGAAGCTGTGCACAGCCAGGAACGCGAGGGAGAAGCAGGCTCTCAGCACGGTGACGGTCAGGAGGGTCCCACGGGCGCCGAGGTGGTCGGTCAGCACGCCCGAGGGCAGCGCCACCAGGAGCCCGGCCCCGCCGCCCAGCCCCATGGCGAGCCCCATCTGCCCGGCCGGGATGCCCTGGACGTCCGTCAGGTACACGGCCCACATGCTGAACCAGAGCCCGTCCCCGAAGGCCGAGGCGCCCTCACTCCACAGCAGCCTGTGAACGACAGCCTGCTCGGAGAGTGGATTCCGTGACGTCGGCCGGCTCAATTCGGTGGCTCTTCCGGTGGTTGGCTCCGCGGCTTCGACAGGGCGGCCGGGGTGCTTTTACCGTCGACGGCCTGCGGTTTCCAAGGTTCATTTTCGCGGACAGGGCCGCCGGTCACGGACCGTGCGGAAAATGCGGAGACGTGAATCACGGGAGGCCGTCTACCCGGGGCGTCCTGCGGTAAACGCTATTACTTTCTGTTTCGTCCTTCCAGGTGGTGGGGACAGATCAAAAACGGTCACGAGCAGGGTATTGTGACCGTTAGTCATTGTCTGAGTCATGTCATTTGTCGCACTGTGTGAAAAATTTCCCAGCGCTTGACGCACCCGTGTCATCAGTGGTTATGGTGTTGGACGTACGGACATTCCGTGACCGGCGGGCCCCGACACGGCGGCAGGAGCGCTCGCCGTCGCGCATTCATGCGATTCGCGATTTCCCCCGAATCACCTGGGGTCGCGTCGCGTCCTGACCCGACTTAAACGTTTCCTGGAGGAGTCGTGGCACATTCTCCGATCAGCATCCTGTCCCAGGTCGACTTCAATGGCCAGCCACTGACCGACGAATTACTCATGAAGACGTTCCAGCAACTCATCGATGAGCACGGATACGTCCTCATGTGCAATGTTCTCGATGAGTTCGATCCGGTGAAATTCTGCCGACGGCTGGGGCGTTTCGTCCCGAACTACACCGGCGCCGTGGTAGGGGACGTCCGCCCAGAGCCGGGCATGGACGACGTCTACCACGCGGGCAACACCAGGCCCCTCACCCCGCACACCGAGGGCTACGACTTCGCGGTCCTGCCGCCCCGGTACATCGCGCTGTGGTGCGTGACCCCGGCCAGCGGCCCGGGAGGAGAGACCACCCTGGCCGACACGCGTCCGTGGGTCGCCGCCCTGACCGCGGAGGAGCGCGAGAGGCTCGAATCGGCCGAGTACGACTGGAAGACCACCGAAGGGGTGCAGCGGCTCGGCCTGGACCTCAAGACCCGGCACCCCATCCTCGAGGAGAACGAGCAGGGGCTGATCGTCCGCTTCAGCTGCAACAACCTGCTGCGCGACGACGACGACCCGGTCGTGGACCTCCAGCACCGATGGGAGACGGCCTTCGGCGACGAGCACATGGCGATCGAGTACCGCGAGAACGACATGCTCGTCTGGGACAACTGGCGCCTGCTGCACGCGCGCAACGCCTTCAGCGACCGCAGCCGTCATCTGCGGCGCATTCAGATCGCGGCCTGACTCCTCAGCGGCCTGACTCCTCAGCGGCCTGACTTCTCACCCGACAGGGACGACTCACCCGAGAGGGACGACACATGTATCGCACCATGCTGCACAGCAAGATTCACCGTGCCACCGTCACCCAGGCCGACCTGCACTACGTCGGCTCCCTGACCCTGGACAGGGACCTCATCGACGCGGCCGACCTGCTGCCCGGCGAGAAGGTGGACATCGTCGACATCGACAACGGCAACCGCCTCAGCACCTACGTCATCGAGGGCGAGCGCGGCAGCGGAACGATAGGCATCAACGGCGCGGCGGCCAGGCTCATCTCTCCGGGCGACCTGGTGATCATCATCGCCTACCGGACCGTGACCGACGCCGAGGCCCGCGACCTCCGGCCGAACATCGTGTTCGTCGACCGGGACAACCGGCCCGTCGACATCGGCCCCGACCCGGCCCGCGTCCCCGCCGTGCCCGAAGCGGCCCGGCTCGTCCGCGGCGACGCGCTCGTGAAGGGGGGCGCCCGATGACCACGACCACGGCCTCGCCCGTCAGGCCCGCGGAGACGGGCCGTCACGTCCCCAGCGTCCTGACGTACTACTACGACGAGCTGACGCGGGTCCTCGCCGACGCGTCCTCACGGTGGACGGGCGGCGGCTTCAGTCCCGGATGGAGCCTCCCGCCTCTCTCCCCCGAACTGGAGGTCTTCTTCGGGGCTGCGGGCGTCAGCTCGCACACGCTGGAGCCGTACGGGGAGACCCGGCTGAGCCTGCTGAACCTGATGCACAACCCGGGCACCCGCACGACCAAGACCTTCGCGTCTCTGATGATCGTGGCTCGCGCGGTCGCCCACATACAGCGCACCGGCGAAGCCGTAATGATCATTACTCCCTCCAGCGCGAACAAGGCAACCGCCCTGCGGGACGCGGTCCACCGGGCCCACGAAAGCGGTCTGGCCACCCCCGAGCAGCTGAACATCGTCTGCGTCGTGCCGACGGCGTCCCGCCACAAGCTCTGGCGTTCTCCTCTCGCCGACGACCCGTGGTTGCGCCGGCGCAACCCCCTGACCGTTCTCGACACCGCGGAGCCGGGGCGGGTCAAGGAACTGGCGCGCGCGGTGGCCGACCAGGAGGCCGAGCCCCTCCTCACCCGTCATGGCATACGGCTGTGGCACTCGCTCGACCTGGCCAACTACGCCGTCGCGGACGCCGCACGCGCGCTGTTCGAGCGCGACCACCTGCCGGCCGCCCCACGCGTGCACGCCCACTCGGTGTCCAGCGCCTTCGGGCTGCTCGGCCACTTCCACGGCCAGCAGTGGCACACGGGCCGGGAGTGGCCGGAAACGGGAGCCCGGTACTTCCTCGTCCAGCACCTGGGAACCCCCGACATGGTCGCGAGCCTCTATCACGGGAGGTTCGACTACCGGCCCTCCTGGACCGGGCGCGACGGGGTGTTCACCCAGCACGCCGACCCGCACTTCCCCCGGGTGGCCTACGCCCCGGACGAGGAGCTGGACTCGACCTTCTACACCCGGACACCGGTCACCTCGACCCGCATGAACGAGATCATCCGGACCCAGGGCGGCGGCGGAATCGTGGTGTCGCTGGCCGAGTGCCTCGAACGCTACCCGCACATCCGGCGCCTGCTCGAGCCCGCGGGCGTCGTCCTGCCCGCCGACCCGCGGCAGGTCCGCGAATGGTCGCTGGTCATGGCCATCACCGGCGTGCTCAACGCGGCCGACCGGGGACTGCTCGGCCTGCCGGAGGTCCTCATCCACGGCTCGGGGTCCTACCACACCGGTGACTACCAGCCGCCCGAGGCGGACCGGCTCCACCCGATCCGCTCCCACGAGGACCTGCGAGACGCCGTCCACGCGGCGGCCGCCGGGTAGCGACCCACCGTCGAGGAGACGCACATGCCCGTGGACATCTCCGGCCCGCGGCCCGCCGCGGCCCCGCGCCCCGCCCTCTCACCCGCGTCCCTGGCGCGCAGCCTCGTGCCCACACGTGCCCGCCTGGCCTACACGTGGAACAACAGCCCCAGCCCCGCCTGGCGCGCCGCCCGGCGTCTGGCCGACACCCTCGGCGGCTCCGTGCCGATGATCGCCTCCCACACGGAACACGGCGACGTCAGCATCGCCTACCTGGGGCTGCCGATCGGGCAGGCCAACATCCTGCAGCTCCTCGAACACCAGCGCGCGGGACTCGGCCTGACGACCGCGGGCCGCGAAACCGGTTCCGTCCGCTGGCGGGACCTGGCGGAGGGCAGGTGGCCGGACGCCGACCTGGTCGTCGTCGGGGCCGAGGCGCGGCGGCTGAGGGGCCTGCCACCGCAGGGAGGCCTGACGGCCCCCTTCCGCGTCCATCTCGTGGTCGACGTCCCCGGCACGGAGGAGGAGCTGCAGCAACGGATCTCCAAGCGCGAACGGTGGCAGTTCCGCCGCAACCAGCGGGAACATCAATGGACGCTGGAGGAGGACTCCTCGCCCGAGGCCCTCGACTTCTTCTACCGGCGGATGCACCTGCCCACCATGCACCGCAGGCACGGCGACCGCAGCCGCACGGAAAGCCTCGCGGTCGCCAGGCACGCGATCCTCCGGCAGGGAACGATCTTCTTCGTCACCTTGGGGGGCACCCGCGTCGCCGGTGCCCTGTGCCACTGGTCCGAGGACCGGCGGACGCTGACCACCCGCCTCCTGGGCGTCCTCGACGGCCGGGACGAGCACTACGAGAAGGGCGCTTTCAAGGCCGTCTATCACCTTCTCCTGAGGTGGGCGTGCGCCAACCGCGTACCGAGAGTGGACTTCTTCGGCACCGAGGCGTTCGTCAGCAAGGGCATCTTCCAGTGGAAACGGAAGTTCGCCCCGCGCGTCGAACTGCCGCCCAACCACTTCGCCACCAAGCGGATGCGCCTCTACGTGCGCCGCGACACCCCCGCCGTCAGGGACTTCCTCGTCGCCAATCCCCTGCTCAGGATCGACCGGTCGCACGCCCTCACCCCGGTGTACTTCACCGACGCCGGCCGCCCGCCGCGCCTGGACATCAGCGCGCAGTGCCCCGGCCTCCCGGAGCCGGAGATCGTCGACCTGGACGCCTTCCTGAGCTCTTCGGCGGGTCCGGGGGAGACATCCGACGGGGTGCCGCGATGAACCGTACCCGTGACGTCGTTCTCATGGGCACCGGCGCCTTCGCCGGTGCCCTGGCCAGGGCCTTCGCCCAGCGGGCGACCGGCCAGGCCGTCGTGCACGTCGTCAGCCGCGACCCCGGCCGAGCCCGTGATCTCTGCACCCTCGCCAACGCCCACGCCACGCTCGCGGGAACCCGGGCCAGGTTCTCCCCGCACCGCCTCGACCCGGCGGGAGGGGATGACCTGCGCCCCCTCCTGGCCGAGACCAGGCCTCGTGTCCTCGCCGTCTGCGCGTCGGACCAGTCTCCCTCAGAGGCGCGAACCGCGCCGTCCGCGTGGACCGATCTCCTGCGCAGGGCGGGCTTCGGCGTCACGCTGCCGCTCCAGGCGGCCCTGGCGCTGCGCGCCGCGTCGGCGAGCGCCGACGTCGACGAGGGAACGGCCGTGATCAACGCCTGCTTCCCCGACGTGGTCAACGCCGTCGTTCAGGCTGCGGGCGTCCCCGTTCTCTGCGGCCTGGGCAACGTCTCAACCCTCGCCGTCGTGCTCCGCGACGTCCTCCGGCTCCGCGAGGAGTCACGACTCAAGCTTCTGGCGCACCACGCGCATCTGCACGCCCCGCCGACCCCCGGGGAGGACGCGCTGGCCTGGCTCGACGACCGACCGCTCGCCGTTCTCCCCGAGGCGCTCGAACAGGCACGGTCACAGCCCCGTGCCCACCTCAACGAAATCGGGGCCGCGGCGGGCGCGGCCGTACTGGACACCGTCGTCCACGAGACGAACTACTACGTCGGGCACGTGCCGGGACCCCACGGCAGGCCGGGCGGCTATCCGGTCACCATCACCGGCCGTAGCCTCGCCCTGCGCCTTCCGCCCGGGATGTCCGAGCGCCAGGCCATAGCGTGGAACCACGCCCGGTCCGATCTCGACGGCGTCACCGTCGACCAGCACGGCAAGGCGCACCTGACCCCGGCCGCCCTGCGGGTCCTGCGGGACCACTGGCCCGACGTCCCCACCACATTCGGCCCCCAGGACCTCGACGACCTCAGGGCACAACAGCTGCGGCTGCGCCGGCACCTGCGCGACCTGCCGGCACCGGCGACCGCGGAGCGGCGCTGATGCCCCCCGGAGAGCCGGACGGCCGTCGCCGCGTCCTGCCCCGCCACCTCGTTCCCGGCGTCGTGTCCCGTCATCTCGCATCGGAAAGGAAAGACCTGTGTGCGGCATAGTGGGTTGGATCGATTTCACGCGTGACCTGCGGCAGGAAACAGCGACCCTGCATCGGATGACCGGCACCATGGCGCTGCGCGGCCCCGACGCCGAGGGCATGTGGACCGGCCCTCACACGGCGCTCGGTCACCGCAGGCTGTCCATCATCGACCTTGAGGGCGGCGTCCAGCCCGCCGTCGCCGCCCACGGCCCGTACGGCGAGCCCGTGGTCCTGGTGTACAGCGGGGAGATCTACAACTTCCGCGAGCTTCGCGCCACCCTCGCCGCCAGAGGGCACCGCTTCGAGACGCGCTCGGACACCGAGGTCGTCCTGCGTTCCTACATCGAGTGGGGCGCGGCCTGCGTCGAGCACTTCAACGGCATGTTCGCCTTCGCCGTCTGGGACGCCACCCGCGAGGAGCTCCTCCTCGCCCGTGACCGCATCGGCATCAAGCCGCTGTACTACCACGCCTACCCCGGGGGCGTCCTTTTCGCCTCCGAGCCGAAGGGCATCCTCGCCAACCCCCTCTTCACCCCCGTCGTCGAAGAGGAGAGCCTTCCCATCCTGTTCAACGCCCGTCTGGCGCTTCCCGGGGAGACCCCGCTGCGCGGACTGCGGGAGGTCCGTCCCGGCCACCTCGTCCGCTTCTCCCGCGGAGGCGGCCACGAATTCCCCTACTGGCGCCTTGTCGGCCGAGAGCACCGCGACGACCTGAAGACGACCGTGGGCACCGTCAGGGAACTCCTCGAGGACATCGTCGACCGGCAGCTCGTCGCGGACGTCCCCCGGTCCGCCATGCTCTCCGGCGGTCTGGACTCCACCATCATGTCCGCCCTCGCCAACCGCAGCCTCACCAAGGCCGGTGAGGGCCCCCTCAACACCTTCTCCGTCGAGTTCGTCGGCGACGAGGACGACTTCAGGCCGACCGAACTGCGGCCGGAACGCGACGGCCCCTACGCCCGCCTGGCCGCCAGGCACCTGGGGACCGACCACCACGACATCGTGCTGGAGACCGGCGAGCTGCTCGACGCGCTCCCGGCGGCCCGCCGGGCTCGTGACCTGCCGTCCCTCGGACAGTTCGACACCTCCATGTACCTGCTGTTCAAGGCCATCAGGGAGCACTCGACGGTCGCCCTCTCCGGGGAGGCGGCGGACGAGATATTCGGCGGCTACCCCTGGTTCCACGACGAGCGGCTCATCTGGCGGGACCGTTTCCCCTGGATAGGCGACGCCCCCCGGCTGGCCGACTGCTTCGCGCCGGATCTGCACCGCCGGGTCCGCCCCGCCGAGGCGGAGAACGACCGCTACCTCACCCTGAGGTCCGAGATCCCGCGCCTGCCCGGCGAGGAGGGCATGAACGCGCGCATGCGCGAGGTCATGTACTTCAGTCTCAAGGGCCCGCTCGCCTACCTGCTCGACAGGAAGGACAGGATGAGCATGGCGGTCGGCCTGGAGGTCCGCGTCCCCTACTGCGACCACCGGCTGATCGAGTACGTGTGGAACGTGCCCTGGGAGATGAAGAACGCCGACGGCCGCTGGAAGAGCCTTCTACGGCTCGCCTTCGCGGACATCCTGCCTCAGGCGACGCTGGACCGTCCCAAGAGCGGCTACCCGGGGACGCACGACCCGGCGTACGACGCGGAGGTCATGCGGTCCATCGACAAGATCCTCAGCGACCCGGACTCCCCCCTGCACGGGGTGTTCGACCCCCAGCGCGTCGAGAACCTCGTCCAGACCGGTGCCGCGACGATGACCTGGCTCAACGCCAGCCATCTGCTGCTGCCCATCCTCGAGGTCGACGCCTGGATGCGGGAGTACGGCGTCACGCTGGCGTGACGGGGGTGTGACGGGGCGTCCGGCACCTCGTGACGCGCCCCGCACTCCCG
Organism: Streptosporangium sp. NPDC051023; assembly: GCF_040689595.1. Classification (NCBI taxonomy): domain Bacteria; kingdom Bacillati; phylum Actinomycetota; class Actinomycetes; order Streptosporangiales; family Streptosporangiaceae; genus Streptosporangium; species Streptosporangium sp. NPDC051023. The sequence goes on from NZ_JBFBCE010000033.1 coordinate 78,062, forward strand.
TGTCAAATCACGCGCAGGAGGGGAAGCACGAGCGCCGGGACGCCGCGATGCTCCTAGACTCTGGTCATGACCGAGACGTCGTGGCATGAGCAACTGCGGGCGCGCGGTTACCGGGTCACCCCGCAGCGCCAGCTGGTGCTCGAGGCGGTCAAGGCCCTCGAGCACGCCACCCCCGAGGAGATCTGCGCCAAGGTGCGCGAAACCGCTCGCGGGGTCAACATCTCGACCGTTTACCGGACCCTCGAACTGCTCGAGGAACTCGGCATGGTCACCCACAACCATCTGGGGCACGGCGCGCCCACCTATCACCTGGCCGCGGACGCCGACCACGTGCACCTGGTCTGCCACGAGTGCGGGGAGATCAACGAGGTCCGCCCCGAGTTGGTGAGGGACTTCGCGGCCAAGCTCGACGAAGAGCTCGGGTTCGCCGTCAACGTGCACCATCTCACGGTGTTCGGCCGCTGCAGAAAGTGCCGCTGAGGCCTCGTAGGCTTGGGTTCATGCGAAGCCCTCTGCTGGACACCCCCGGCGCGGTCGCGGCCGAGACCCCCGACGCCGACGTGGCCGGACACTACGGCGATCCGTTCGCCGAGCAGCGCGCGTTCCTCGCCGGTGAGGCCATGGTCGACCGAAGCAACCGCGAGGTCGTACGGATCTCCGGGCCCGACCGGCTGAGCTGGCTCAACAGCCTGAGTTCGCAGAAACTCGACGACCTCAAACCCGGCCAGGCCACCCAGACGCTGCTTCTGGACGCCCAGGGCAGGGTCGAGCACCACCTCACGCTCGTCGACGACGGAGAGGCCGTCTGGGCGCACGTGGAGCCGGGCACGTCGGCCGACCTCGTCGCCTTCCTCGACAAGATGCGGTTCATGCTCAGGGTCGAGGTCGCCGATGTCACGTCCGACTACGCGGTGGTCTCCGTGACCGACGCGGGACGGCTCACCCCGCCCCAGGGGGCCATCCTGGTCGGCGACGACGTGCTGCTCCCGCGCGACCTGCTGGCCGGGCGCCTCGGCGGCCTGCGGCTCGCCGGGCTGTGGGCCTACGAGGCGTTGCGCATCGAGGAGCACCGTCCGCGTCTTGGCTTCGAGACCGACCACAAGACCATCCCGCACGAGGTCGGCTGGATCGGTACGGCCCTGCACCTGAACAAGGGCTGCTACAAGGGCCAGGAAACCGTGGCCCGGGTCCACAACCTCGGCCACCCCCCGCGCCGCCTGGTCTTCCTGCACCTGGACGGCAGCGTCGACACCCTGCCAGCGCACGGCACCCCCGTCGTCCACGACGGCGCCGAGGTCGGTTTCGTCGGCAGCTCCGCGCGTCACCACGAGCTGGGCCCGATCGCGCTGGCCGTGGTCAAGCGGACGGTTCCGGTGGACGCCACGCTGCAGGCCGGAGAGGTCGCGGCGTCCCAGGAGGTCATCGTGCCGCCGGACGCGGGGCGCAACGTCCAGATCGATCCGGCGCTGCGCCGCCGCATCCGCTGAGCGCCGCATTCGTTGAGCCGTCGCGCCGCCGCGTCCGTTGAACCACCGCGTCGGCGCGTCGGCGTGTCCGTTGAGCCGCCGCGTCCGCTGAGCGGGCGCTTACGCGGAGCGGGCGCTTACGCGGAGAAGGTCAGCTCTTCGCCCAGAGGGCCGTGTAGCGGCCCTCCTCAACGTCCAGCTGCGTGGGGAAGAAGCCCTTCGCCTTCAGCTCGTCGAAGCGCTTCTGGTAGCCGCTCGAGGTCATGCCGGTGTACTCGTACCAGGCGGGGCCGCCGTCCTTCACCCAGACGGTCGTGTAGGTCTCGCCGGGGCCGACGGTGACCAGCGAGGGCTTCTCACCGTTCTTGGTGCGGGTGAGGAACTCCGCGTGGTGCTCGCTGAAGGTCTTGCCGGTGGTGACGGACCAGGCCTGTGAACCCTGTGTCCAGACACCGGCGTAGCGCGGCTCGTCGGCGGTGCCGTAGACGTTGGCCGCGGTGAGGACGTAGCCCCGCCTGGCCGCGTCGGCATTGGCCGCGGCGAACTGGTCGGCGCCGATGCCGTGCTTGGCGAAGAACTTGCCCGACACCTTCTCGAAGATCGCGGCGAAGACGGCGTCGTCTCCGGAACCGGTGGCGCTCACGGTCGTCGGGCGGTAGCCCTGGGCGAGGTAGTCGTTGAAGCGCTTCTGGTAGCCGCTCGGCGACATGCCCTGGATCATCGCCCAGGCCGGGCCGGACTCCTTGACCCAGACGGCGCCGTAGCGCGGCGAGGACGCGTCGTCGACCGTGAAGGTGATCGGCCGGTAGCCCTGGCCGCGTAGCGTGGTGAAACGCTCGGTCTGCTGCTCACCGGTGACGCCGTGGTAGGCGCTGAAAGCGGGTGCGGCCTGTGCGTCGGCCGTGGGCCCCGTCACGGCGACCAGGGCGGCGGCGATGGACGTGGCGGCGGCGATGGACGCGAAGGTGCGCATGGCCCTCCCCATGGGTGCGGCTTTTCGGGTGATTCATCACGTACAGATGGATTCATCACGGACAAGCGGTGACCCTAGCGGGATCATTTCGGCCGGGAGCGTTACTTCACGTTACCTTGGATCTTTCGACAGACGCGGCCGAGCAGCTCTCAGACCTCCAAGATCAGTGTGATCGGGCCATCATTGGTCAGCCCGACCTGCATGTCCGCGCCGAACACTCCCGTCTCGACGTGTGCGCCCAGCGCGCGCAGCTCGGCGCAGACGGCCTCGACCAGCGGTTCGGCGACCGGCCCCGGTGCCGCGGCCTGCCAGGTGGGGCGGCGGCCCTTGCGTGCGTCGCCGTACAGGGTGAACTGGCTGACCACGAGCAGCGGCGCGCCGATGTCGGAGCAGGACTTCTCGCCGGACAGGATCCGCAGGCCCCAGAGCTTGGCGGCGAGCCTGGCCGCCTGCGCCGCGGTGTCGGTGTGGGTCACCCCGACCAGCACCAGCAGCCCTGGCTCGTCGATCGCCCCGACCGTCTCCCCGTCCACCTTCACCGAAGCGGAGTTCACCCGCTGTACCACCGCACGCATGCCCCCCATCATCCCGCCTTCTCCTACCGCGTGGAAAACCTGAGCTCTGATCTCCATAGAATCCTCGCGAAAGGAGACAAAGGTGTCTGCTGAGTCGCTGGTTGTCGAAGTCGTCCGCTCGGGGTTCGTCGAGTCGACCCACCGGGCGCGCATGCTGGCCGTCGACGCGGCCGGTTCGCCGGTACGGGTGCACGGCGCGGTCGACGCCCTGGCCTCGCCCCGCTCGTCGCTGAAGCCGCTACAGGCGCTCGGCATGGTGCGCGCCGGGCTGGCCCTCGATGGCGAACTGCTCGCGCTGGCGTGCGCCAGCCACACGGGGGAGCCGTTCCACGTGGAGGGGGCCAGGAAGATTCTTTCTCAGGCCGGGCTTGACGAGGGCGCGTTGCGCTGCCCGGAGGACCTGCCGGAGCACACAGGCTCCCGCGACGAGGTGCTGCGCTCAGGAGGCGGTCCCGCGTCGATCTACATGAACTGCTCGGGGAAGCACTCGGCGATGCTCGCCACCTGCGTGGTCAACGACTGGCCTCTTGAGACCTACCTCGATCCGGCGCACCCGCTGCAGCGGACCATCCGCGACACGGTCGAGGAGCTGACCCGCGAGCGCGTCGCGGCCACCGGGGTCGACGGCTGCGGCGCGCCGCTGTTCTTCGTGTCGATGGTCGGTGTGACCAGGGCGTTCCGCGCCCTCGTCCAGGCGGAAGCCGGCACCTCGGAGCGCCGCGTCGCCGACGCCTTCCGCGCCCACCCCGAATGGACGTCGGGCACGACCAGGCCTGAGGCCCGGCTGATGCGGGCGATCCCCGGGCTGATGGTCAAGGCCGGGGCCGAGGCGTTCGAGGCCTTCGTGTTCGCCGACGGCCGCGCGGGAACCGTCAAGATCGAGGACGGCGGCTATCGGGCCAGGACGCCGGTCACCGTCGCGGCCCTGCGCGCCCTCGGTTTCGAGGCCGCGGAGCTGGAGGAACTCGCCACAGGCACGCTGCTCGGTGGCGGCCGTCAGGTCGGTGAGATCCGCCTGCGCCAGTGAGGGCGCGCCGCGCGTTGATCAGGCGCGGGAGAGCTCCTCGGCCACCAGGCTCGCACCGATGCCCAGCAGCCAGACGTCCTTGGCGAGGCCGAGGCCCTCCTGGGTGGGGCGGAGGCTTCCCTCCTGGCGCATGCCCGGCGTCCTCAGGTAGAGGCCGACCAGTCCTCCGGCGAAGGCGGTGAGCGCGGCGCCCGCCAGCAGCGACGGCACCACCGGGATCAGCAGGGCCGCGCCGACGGCGATCTCGGCCCTGGCCAGCCAGCGCGCGAACTCCTCCGGGTCGAGGTCCTTCAGGAAGGGGTAGGCGTGCGCAGCCATCCCGTGTACGGCGGTCGCGTTGTCCGGGCCTGCGGCGGCCATGCTGAGCCCGGCGTTCAGGACGAACGCGCCCGCGGCGAGCCGGACGGGAAGCTGGTGTGGACGAACCAAGATCCTCATGAGCGCTCACAAAGGTCGATGGGCCGGGAATCATGCTCCTTCCCGCCGTTTGTCCTGCTCATCCGTATATCGCCAGTTTCTTGAAGGTCGGAGAACCTTCCGGCCGATCGCCCTTACCTCCTTGCCCGCCTGTTTGCCGGTGTGCCGACCAGGCATGCGTGATCGCTCGCCGTACGGCGCCGCGGCCGTCCACGGCGGGACGGTCAGCGGCCTCCCGCGGCCCAGAGCAGGTCGGCGACCTCGAACCGGTCGGCGCCGACCGCGTGCTTCAGCGGGGTGAGGCCGTCGCGGTCGGGCAGGTCGACGTCGGCGCCCGCCGCGATCAGCGCCTCGACGATCTCGATGTGTCCGGCCTCCGCCGCGAGCAGCAGGGCCGTACGGTCCCGCGCATCACGGGCGTCGACGGCGGCTCCCGCCTCCAGCGCCTCCCCGACCTCGGCCGCCTCGCCACGCGCGGCGGCGTTCAGCAGCCGCTCGTCCAGCCTGCCCGGCTCTCTCGGCCCGGTGCTCCCGCACACCGCGAGCAGCAGCCCGAACCCGGAGACCAGAAGTCCCTCGCACCTGATCCGCCCCGTCCCGGCGGCAGGCCGCCCGTGGTGGGACCGTCCCCTCCTCAGCCGGCTCAACGGGCTCACCCGGCTCAACCGAGCTGACCGGCGACGGCCTCAAGGCCCGCCTGGGCGATGGCCTCGTCGATGTCGCCGCTGGGAGCGCCGCCGACGCCGATGCCCGCGACGGGGACGCCGCCGGAGGCCACGGGAACCCCACCTGCGAGGAAGAGGGTGCCCGGGATGTCGGCGATGGTCGGGCCGTCACCGGAGACGCTCTTGCCCAGCTCGCTGGTCGCCTTGCCGAAGGACACCGCGGTGAAGGCCTTGCGCCTGGCCGACTCCTCGCTCTGCGGGCCCGTACCGTCGCCCTTCAGCACCAGCCGGGTCGCGCCGGAGCGGTCGACGATCACTACGGTGACGCGCTGGTTACGCTTGGCGGCCTCCTTGCGCACGGCGTCGGCGACCCTCAGGGCCGCGTCCGCGGACAGCGTCCCGGTCTGCACGACGGCCTGCGGGGCGCGGGCCGCCTCCGTGGGAGCCGCCTGTGCGAAGGAGGTCTCCGCGGAGGCCGTCTGGGCGGCGGCGACGTAGGCGCCGCCGGTCACGATGGCGAGCCCCGCGAGGGAGGCGGCGAGGGCACGGGGGCGGAGGGAGCGGACCTTCATGGTGTTTCTCCAGTTCAGCGTGTTCACGGTGTTTCCCGGGGGCGTGCGGTGCCTTCCGGGTCGGCGTCTGCGCGCGATGCGCTTCCGGGGAGTCTTCCTCGCGCGGGGCTCGGCGCCGTCCTGCCGCGGGTTCCGCGGCTTCCCGTGGGTTGCCCCGCACCGACAAGGGTGCCTGTGGCGTCGCCGTACGCCATCGGCCGCACGGTCGAAGCACGGGCGCGGGGAGGTTGAGGCGAGGATCAACCGATCGGTTGACGCGTGCCCCCGCCGCGGGCGCCATCCTCTGCGGGGGACCTTTTCCCCGGGCACGGTCCCGGGCGTCGCCCCGCGGTCCTTCGGCGGGATTCCCCGTCGTGCGCGGTCCGTTATGGGGGATAGCGTCTGAGCAGACCAAACGGGGGCGGTGATGAGGGAGAACGTCTGGCTCAACCGAGCCATGCATCTGGGGTTCTACCTGCTGCTCGCGGCCTCGGCCTCGCGGCTGCTGTCCCAGCACGGCCTGAACTCCAGGATCGTCGCCCTGCTGGGCCTGTCCGGCCTGCTCGCGGTGGTCTACGCCGTCGGCACCGTCTTCTGGGACGAGCTCGGCCGGGGGCGGGTCGTCTGGCTGGGGACGGTGGTCGCCGTCTGGTTGGTGCTGGTGGCGCTCGCGCCGTCGTTCAGCTGGTGTGCGGTCCCGCTGCTCTTTCTGTGCCTGCGGCTGCTGACCCCGCGCGGCGTCGTGGTGGCGACCGTGGCACTCACGGTCATTGTGATCGCCGCGCAGATCAAGATCGAGAGGGAGATCGATCCCAGCCTGATCCTCGCGCCGATCGGTGTCGCGGTTGTGACCGCGGTGGTCTTCAGGGAGCTCCAGCGCGAGAGCGCCACGAGGCAGCGGCTCATCGACGACCTGATCCGCACACGGGGCACGCTGGCCGAGTCGAAGCACCGCACCGGTGTCCTCGAGGAACGCGAACGGCTGGCCAGGGAGATCCACGACACCCTCGCCCAGGGGCTGACCAGCATGGGCATTCTCCTGCAGGCCGCCGATCGGATGTGGGCCTCCGATCCGGACCTGGCCCACGCCCACGTACGGCGGGCGGCTGCGGCCGCCGCGGAGAACCTGGACGAGGCCCGGCGGTTCGTCCGTGACCTCAGGCCGCCGGGCCTTGAGGGCGTTCCGCTGCCCGAGGCGCTCGCCCGGCTGTGCGAGAGCGCCGGTCAGGACACGGGACTCGAGGTGCGTTTCCGGTGCGAGGGCGAGTCCTACTCACTGGAGGCGGCCATCCAGGCGGTGCTGCTCAGGGTGGCCCAGGGAGCGCTGGCCAACGTGCGCGACCACGCCAACGCGGAGAAGGCCATGGTCACGCTGTCCTACCTCGGCGGTGAGGTCACGCTGGACGTGTTCGACGACGGGATCGGGTTCGCCGATCCGGCTCCGGCCCCGGGCAGGGGGTACGGCCTGCGGGCGATGCGTGACCGGCTGGCGGAGGTCGGCGGTTCTCTGGTCGTCGAGAGCGCTCCCGGCGAGGGGACGGCGGTCGCGGCGGCCGTACCGGCCGGTTGGCCACCCACCGCGCCGCCCCCGCCCCCGCCCCCGCCCCCGAGCCCGCCTCCGTCCCCGCCCCTGTCCCCAGGCCAAGGACGGGGCCGGGGGCCCGAAGGTGGCCCGGACCCGGATTCCGCCTCCGACGGCGGTCCGGGGACAGGACGGCGGGGCGAGGCGTCGTGACGGGAGGAAAGGAGGATCGATGAGGCTGTTTCTGGTGGACGACCACCCGGTGGTCAGAGCCGGGCTGGTCGCGTTGCTCGGCGGCGAGAACGACATGGAGGTCGTCGGCGAGGCCGCGGACGGGCACGCGGCTTTGCGGGGCATCGCCTCGGGTGAGCCCGACGTCGTGCTGATGGACCTGCAACTCGGCGACGGCCTCGACGGGGTCGAGGTCACCCGGCGCGTCAGGCTGCTGCCCGCCCCGCCCCAGGTGCTGGTGCTGACGACCTACGAGACCGACGCGGACATCGTGCGGGCCATCGACGCGGGGGCGACCGGTTACCTGCTCAAGGCGTGTCCGCCGGAGGAACTGTTCCAGGGCATCAGGGCGGCGGCGAGAGGTGAGACGGTGCTGTCTCCCAAGGTGGCCACCAGGATGATGCGGCGGATGCGCGATCCCGGCCCCGCGCTGAGCACCCGGGAGGTCGAGATCCTGGAACTGCTGGCCAGCGGCGCAGGCAATCGTGAGATGGCCAGGCGGCTCTTCATCACCGAGGCGACGGTAAAGACGCATCTGGTGCACATCTACGGCAAACTCGGGGTGGAGACACGGACCGCAGCGGTCGCCGTCGCCGTCGAGCGGCGCCTCATCCGCCTGTTCTGAGCCTCGCTTCTTTCGCGCGTCTCATCCGGTCGTCCCGGGGCGGCTCAGACCGGCGCGACCTCGCACCAGTGGCTGAGGCAGTTGCCGAGCCAGCCGTCGCCTTCGCCGTTCTTCATCGCCCTGGCGGCGCCGATGAGGCGGCCGTGGCGCGCGTTGAGTTCCAAGACAAGCTGGGGGCTGTTCACGCGCGCGTCCGTGGTGGGAATCTGCAGCGGGGCGCTGACACGCAGGTCCCAGTCGTCCGAAGCCGTGACGAAGTCCGCCCGCACCGCCTCGCCGCCGTCGAGCCCGACCTCCACCTGGGCATCCGGTCCCACCCGCAAGACCAGCGGTACGGCGCCCGTGTCGGTGTGCACGTGCCCCTCCCAGGTCCCCTGCGGGACCGCGACCGCACACTCAGGGGAGACGCTGGGCGGGAGGGAGGCGGGGGTGAAGTCCGGCACCAGCTGGGTCATGACATGGTTGACGACCGAGGTGCGGGTCTCTGCTCCGGTGTGGTTGGTGAGCACGCAGACCGAGAGCCGGAGGTCGGGTACGACCGCCAGCAGCGCGGAGACGCCGCCCATGCCGCCGCTGTGGCTGACGACCGGCTGCGGGCCGCCGCGTGAGACGAACCAGCCGAGGCCGTAGCCGTGGTGGGCGTTGACGGGGAGCGCGGTGCGCATGGCCGCCGCCGTCTCCGGCTTGAGGACCGTCCGCCCTCCCGCCTGCGACAGTCCGAACATCGCCAGGTCGGCCGCGGTTCCCCAGGCGAGGGAGGCGCCGCGGTGAGTGGTGTCGTACACCGGGTACGGGCGGCCGTCGGCGGAGTATCGCAGTGCCTCCCGCCCCGCCTCGCGGTACGAGGGGCCGAGGTGACAGCTCGTCAGCCCCAGCGGGCCGAAGACCTGGTCCCCGACGAAGTCACCCGCGCTCTGGCCGGTGGCCGCCTCCAGGACCGTGTCGAGGATCCCGTATCCGAGGTTGGAGTACTCGAAACGGGAACCCGGCTCGCGGTACAGCGTCCCGTAGCGCTCGATGCTCTGCCAGGTCGTCGAAACGGCCGCGGGCGAGGCGGCGTAGGCGAAGTCGTAGTGGCTCGCGAACCCGGCCCGATGCTGGAGGACCTGCCGCAGGGTCGGCGCGCTGTAGTCGCGGTACCGGGGGAGGCGGAAACCGGGGAGATACTTCTCGACCGGCTCCTCCAGGTTCAGCAGTCCCCTGTCCGCGGCCACACAGACGGCGGTCGCCGTGATCGGCTTGGTCACGGACGCGATCAGATACGCCGTTTCGCTCGTGGCGGCCCGGCCCTCCGCGACGTCCGCCAGGCCGTAGGCCTCGGCGAAGACCACGCGGTCCAGGTGGGCGACCGCGACGGAGACCGAGGCGCAGCCGTACGCGGCCATTGTCTCGGCACAGTGATCGGCGAGTCCTTCAAGCATGGTTTTCGAACATCCTTTCCGCCCTCCGGCCGCTTCAGACTCTAAGCCCTGGCACAGGCTCCCGGACGGGGAGCGGGCCGACGCCGGCAAGCGGCGCGCGACCCGGTGACCTCCCCGGTTACCGTGAGGCGTCGCCGGGGCCGCTCCGGGGGCCAGGACGGGTCCCGATGACAACGGTGGCGTTCAGCTTGTCGCAACCGGCCACCCGCGGGATCAGCCCGTTGCGCGCGATGGCCTCGATGGTCTCCGGCGCCTGCCGTTCGCTCGTCTCGACCAGCAGGCAGCCGCCGGGCGCCAGCCACAGGGGCGCCGCGGCGGTCACCCGCCGCACGACGTCGAGTCCGTCCGCGCCGCCGTCGAGCGCCACCCGTGGCTCGTGTACGCGGGCCTCGGCGGGCAGCAGCCTGATCGCCTCGGTGGGCACGTAGGGCGGGCTGGCGACCAGGACGTCGACGCGGCCCCGCAGCGTGGCGGGCAGCGGCTCGTAGAGATCACCCTCGTACACCTGACCGCCGACGGCGGCGACGTTGCGGCGCGCGCACTGTACCGCGGCGGGGTCGATGTCGACGGCGTGCAACTCGATCCGGCCGAGCGCGGCGGCCAGCGCGGCGCCAACGGCGCCCGAGCCGCAGCACAGGTCGACGACGACGATCCGCGCCCCGTCGGGGGCACCGGCCCGACCGTCCGGACCTGTGGCCTGACCGTCCGGGCGTGTGGCGTGACCGTCTGACTCCGTGGCCTGGCGGGCAAGGGCGGTGGCCTGGTGGATGAGGAACTCGGTGCGGCGCCGGGGGACGAAGACTCCGGGAACCACGTCTATCCGCAGGCCGCAGAACTCCGCCCAGCCCAGGACGTGCTCGAGGGGTAGCCCCTCGACACGCCGTTCGACCATGAGGGCGAGACCGGCCGGGGTGCGTGCCGTTGAGACGAGCAGATGCGCCTCGTCCTCGGCGAAGACGCAGCCCGCGGCCCTGAGCCTGGTGACGACGTCGGGCAGGGAGAGCGACGGGGAGGCGTCGACGGAGCGGGAGAGCGGGGGAGGGGAAGCCGACATGGGAAACCTTTCGGGACGCCTATGGGCGCTCCCTCGGTCACCTGTGTCAGATGGACCGCACGGCCGTGGATGGGAGCACCCGACCTGATACAGCGGTAATGGGTCTCACCTCCTCGGTACGGCTCACTGCTGGGGGCGGTAACTCTATCTGATCCGGTTCGGGACACGTCAACCCGGTTCCGTCCCGCGCGGCGCCCCGCCCCCTCACCGCGACGGGGCACCGTGACCGTTGGTCGACGGGGTGCCGGGGATGTCCTCCGGCCCTCGCCGCGCTCCGCCCGTCCCCGCCCGCTCGCGGTACGGCGTGGATCATCTGCCGAGCAGGCCCGCCTCGCGAGCGAGGATCGCCGCCTGGACGCGGTTCTCCAGGCCGAGCCGGGTGAGGATGCGGTTGACCCGGCTCTTCACCCCCGCTTCGGACAGGTCGAGGCTCCTGGCGATCTGGGCGTTCGACAGCCCCCTGGCGACCAGCACCAGCACCTCGAGCTCGCGCCTGGTGAGCGCGTCGAGCGGACCCGCGCGGTCCTCCGGCCCCGTGCCGGGGGACGGTGACCGCTCAACCAGGGCGGGCGGGAGGGCGGCGAAGGTGTCGATGAGGCGGTTGGTCACGCTCGGCGCGAGCGTGGCCTCGCCCGCGGCGACCACCCGGATCGCGTCGGCGAGCTGGTCGGGTGAGACGTTCTTCAGAATGAAGCCGCTGGCGCCCGCGCGCAGGCAGGCGTGCACGTACTCGTCGAGGTCGAAGGTGGTCAACACCAGCACGCGAGGGCGGGGTTCCTCGTACGGCCAGCCCTCGACGATGCGCTCCGTCGCCTCGACGCCGGTCATGCCGGGCATGCGAACGTCCATCAGCACCACGTCGGGTCGCAGCTCGAAGGCCGCGGCAACCGCCTGCTCGCCGTCCGAGGCCTCTCCCACGACCCGCAGGTCGGCGCGCCGGTCGAGCATGATCCGCAACGCGGTGCGAACCAGCTCCTGGTCGTCGGCGACCAGCACTCTGATCGGCCTCACCTCTGCCGCCCGCACCGGAACGTGGCCTCGATCCGCCACCCGCCCTCGTCACGGGGACCGGCCCGCAGGGTGCCGCCGAACAGCGCGGCGCGCTCGCGCATACCGACCAGCCCGAGCCCCGAGCCGGTCATGGGCAGGTGGGACCGTGCCCTGGGGCCGTTCTCGACCATGACGGTGAGCTTCTCGCCCGCCTGCCGTACGTCGATCAGGACGTCGGTTGCGCCTGCGTGTTTCATGACGTTGGTGAGCGCCTCCTGAATGACGCGGTAGGCCGAAACCTGCACCGCGGGCGGGACGTCCGGCCCCGGCTCGGTGCGCACCTCGACCCGGCACCCGGCGGCCCTGGCGGCGGCGGCGAGCCGGTCGAGGTGGCGCAGCGACGGCTCTGGGCGTAGGACGGGCGAGTCCTTCGGAGGCCACGGCTGCCGCGGGCTCCGGGGGTCCTGCGGCTCCCGGGACGCCGACGGGCCGGACACGGCTGACGTGGCTGCCGGATCCGACGAATCCCGGGGCTCGCCGCCGCCGCCGCTACCGCCGTCGGCGTCGGCGTCGGCGAGCAGGCCGAGCAGCCTGCGCATCTCGACCAGCGCGGCATCGGCAGCGGTGCCGATCCCGGCCACCCCCCGGCCCGCCAGGCGAGGGTCCTCGGACATCACCTCGGCGGTCGCGCGGGCCTGCATGGCGATCGCGCTGACGTGGTGGGCGACCAGGTCGTGCAGATCGCGGGCGATCCTGGCCCGCTCGGCCGTGACCGCCCGGCGGGCACTGACCTCCTGCTCGGCGCGCAGCCGCGCCGCCAGATCCCGCAGCCGGGCCGCGTCGTCGTGGATGTGGCGCTGGGAATTGCCGAGCAGCCACGGCACCCACGACAACCCGGCCACCAGGGCCATCTCGACGGGCCTGAGCCGCAGCTCGGCGGGGAACGGCAGGCCGAGCAACGGCCGCAGCGCGTCGGAGGCCAGCAACGTCACCGTGGTCACGCCGACGGCCGCCAGGCTCTTCGGCGCCCGCGTGTAGCGGGCGACGGCATAGGCGGCGAACACGACGTACAGCTCGTCCCTGAGCGCGATCATGGGATCGACCAGTTCGTACACCACGTAGGTGACGCTCACCGCCGCCATGACCGGCCACGGGTGCGACCGGCGCCATGCCAGCGGCAGGGCCTGGGCCAGCAGCAGCGCCGTCACGAGGACCGTGGTCGCCGGGTCCTCGGGAATGCCCTCGGTCAGCCTGATCAGCAACGCCGCCACCGTCAGGACGGCCGCGAGCAGGAGGTCGGCGATCCGGGGGTGGGCGGCGAACCATCGGCGGGCCGCGGCGGGCGACCCGACGGTGCGCTCGCGCACCGCGTTGATGTGACCGCGCATCGATTCTGACCGCTCGATTCTGACCGCTCCCGCGCCCGGCGCGCCGTTCCCGGTGGGGACGGACGCCCTCGTTCGGCCGCCTCCCCGCCCCCTTCGGTGTCTCCGCCGCCCAGACTAGGATCGGTCACGGCCCGCGCCGACCATACACAACCAAAGTTGCGTCCGGCCGGGACCGATCCTCCCGAGGGGGCACGAGGAGGCCACGCTCATGGCCGATGCCCGAGGCGGGCCGCCTTCCTAGGGTCGAGATGTGAGCCGGAACGCCCCGGCGTCCATTCCCCGTCCCCTCTTGGAGAACCCATGTCCCATATCGTCTCCGGACGTCCCACGACACGGGAGCGGAGGGCCGCCGCACGGTGTGCGGCGCTGCTCGCCACCGCCGCGGTGTTCGCCGCCTCGGCGGCGGTGTCCCCCGCGACCGCCGCCGAGACCTCGGCCCCGGCTGGCGCGGGGACCTCGGTCTCCGCGGGCGCCGCGGCGAGCCCGAAGTACGGCAGAGCCAACCTGCAACGTGACGTCGACGCCATCCGCGCGATCGGGATCAGCGGAGTCCAGGCACGCGTGAGCACCTCGGACGGCCGGCAGCTGGTCGCGACGAGCGGGGTCGCCGACCTCGCGACCAAACGTCCCGTCCCGGCGAACGGCTACTTCAGGATCGCCAGCACCACCAAGTCCTTCGTGGCGACCGTGGTCCTGCAGCTCGTCGCCGAGGGCAGGCTCTCCCTGGACGACACCGTGGAGAGCAGGCTGCCCGGGGTGGTGCGGGGCAACGGCAACGACGGCAACAAGATCACGATCCGGCAGCTGCTCCAGCACACCAGCGGCATCCACGAGGGCTACCCGGCCTACACCTCCGTCGAGGACTTCCTCAAGCACCGGTACGACCCGTTCACGGACGAGCAGATCGTGGCCAAGGCCGTCAGCCAGAAGCCGGACTTCGAGCCGGGCAAGGAGTGGCTGTACTCCAACACCGGCTACGTGCTGCTCAGCATGATCATCAAGAAGGTCACCGGGAATCCCTGGTACGAGGAGGTCGACGAGCGCATCAGCAGGCCTCTCGGGCTGAGCCGTACGATCTGGTCGGGCGACTCCCTTGGCGTGCCCAACCCGCACGCCAAGGGCTACCTGCTGCTGCCGCCCGACGGGCCGATCGACGCCACCAGGCACTTCGACGGGGACGCCGCGGGCGGCCTGCTGTCCACCACCAGGGACGTCAACCGGTTCTACCTGGCGCTGCTGGGCGGCAGGCTGCTGCCCGCCGAGCAACTGGCGGAGATGCAGAAGACCATCCCGGCCCCGCCCTGGCAGGACACCTGGCCCGGCTCCCGTTACGGCCTCGGCCTCAGCTCCCGCCCGCTGTCCTGCGGAGGGGTTTACTGGCAGCACGGCGGTGACGACTACGGCTACAAGACCAGGATGGGCGTCACCGCGGACGGCAGGCGCAGCGTCACGGTCTCGATGACCACGCAGATCGGCGACGAGCGCGCGCTGCGCCAGGAGAAGGCCGCCGGAGAGCTCGTCGACAGGGCGCTCTGCGGCACGCGTTAGCGACTTTCCCCGGCCGAGGCCCCGTTTCCGAGACGAGGCCTCGTCCGGGGCGGCCCCGGCCGGCCCTGGATCCGGTGGTCAGTCGACGTTCCCGAGGTGGCCGAGGTGGTCGAACAGGATCCGCCACTGGTCGGGATGGACGTACGCGACGACCGTGCCCCCGGCGATGCCGGCGGCGGCGAAGGCGGCCTCTACCTGGGCCGCGGGGTGGCGCAGCCGCATGGTCGCGTCCAGGGAGCCGCCCAGGCCGGTGAAACCGTAACCGACGAAGGCCTGGTAACCCGGCAGATCGGGCGCCTCTGGTCGGCGTTCGATCCGCAGGATGGCCGAGTCGACCGCGGGTACGGGCCGGAAGGCCTCCCGGTCGATGCGGTCCAGCATCTCCCAGCCGTACCACGGCCAGGTCTGTACGGTCAGCATGCTCCACCGGCCGAAGTCACCGGTGCGTTTGCGGACATACTCCAGCTGGGCGGTCAGGGTGGCCGAGGTGAGCGCGGGCGCCCCCAGACACCAGTCAACGATCTTCGAGGTGATCGAGTAAGGGATGTTCCCGACCACCGCGAACGGCTCGCGCGGCGCGCGGGCGGACAGGAAGTCCCCCCTGACGATCCGGACGCGGGCGTCGTCCCGGGTACGGGCGGCCAGCCTTCCGGCCAGCAGCGGATCGATCTCGTAGCCCACGACCTGGCCACAGGTCTCGGCAAGCGCCCTGGTCAGGACGCCCTCTCCCGCGCCGGGCTCCAACACCAGGTCATGCGGGCCCGCGGCCCTGACGACCTTGGCGACGACCTCCCGATCGACGAGGAAGTTCTGCGACAGAGCACGTCTTGCCTGGTCTCGACCGGTTCTGCCGCCACCGGTCCTGGCCTTCTTCTGGGTGTGCGAATAGTTTCCGTGAGCGAATGACTGCGCCACAGATGCCGCCCTTTCGGGTCCGAGAGGAAATGGTCTCGGAGGCCCGGGGCACGCGCAGAGAAAAGCGGTTCTCCCTCTCTAGCGGCCCTGGACCGGGCCGCGACGTATGCGCATGAAGAACTGCGGAGCGTGACACATGAGCGACATGCCCCCCAGGCTAGGGAACGGCTCACCGGCCGCACAAACGATTTTCCCCTAGAGAGAGCGGAACTGGCGGGTTGAGGAGATCGCGCCCGAGGTCGTCATGGTGAACGTCCGCATCGAGTCGGCGAACTTCGACAGGTCCCACTCCGCCGGACCGTGGTACCAGTACAGGTGGTCGGCCTGTCCGCCGTTGCCGGTGATCGAGGAGACCACGCGGGCCCAGCGGTCCACGCTGTCGAAGATCACGGCATAGGGCAGGTAGCGGGAGAACAGCTCGACCCGCTGGGCGGGAGGGATGGCCCCGCTGACGTCACCGGAGGCCAGATACTCCCGGAAGCCCAGCGTGTGGGCCAGGGCGCCCGCGCCCTTCGAGGTCTTGGCCGGCATGTACTGGCCGCCGACGGACAGAGCGGCTCCGGCGATGATCACGGCCAGGCCGATGAGGCCGTACGTGGTGAACCAGGCGAGCGCGACGGTGCCGAGGACCCCGGCCGCCGTGAGCAGCACGCCGAGGGTCGTCCAGCGAGTGCGGACGGAATCGGGGCGGCGGGCGAACCAGCCCTGCGCGACCACGTCGCGGTAGAGGGCGTCGCGGACCTTGCCGAGCTTGGACCCGAACGAGCCCTTCAGGTGTGACAGCAGAACCCCGTCGTGGCCGTCGAAGATGGCGTCGTAGAGGGCGCGCTCGTAGGACAGCAGCGCGTTGAGATCGGCGCCGGGCAGCCGCACCAGCATCCAGTCCGGCGTGTCGTAGGTCTGCCGGGGCTGCTCGTCGATCCTGAGGTACCCCCGCACCGCCAGGTCGACGATCGTCGCGGTCACGTCGATCACGTCGGCCTGCTCGTCCATGAGCGTGCCGATCTGGCCGGGCCGTACGCCGTCGGGCGGGGCGAAGTGCCCGTTCTCGACCCCGCTGAGCGAGCCCGACTCGTGGCCCACCACGCGGGCGTCGCGGCCCCGTGTCCAGTACAGCAGGCCGAGGCCGCCGAGCATCAGGACGAGCAGGCCCGCCAGGGCGCCGCCGGTGACGGCGTTCAGCGTGAAGGCGTTGGCCAGTTCGAAGCGGCGCTCCAGGATCGGCGCGCCCTTGGTCGCGTCGAGCGGATAGCCGATGATCACCGTGAGGACCTCGTTCTGGCCCAGTCCCTGCTGCTCGAACTCGGCCTCGATCCCGGTGTGGTCCGGTGACGCGGTGGTGCAGCCGATCGCCGAGGCCAGCACCCCTGCGAAGCAGGACAGGCTCTGGAGCTGCGCGGGCCCCGTCACCTTCACCTTGGCCAGGTCGACCGGCACCGACCAGCCGCCCGCGGCGTACCACCGCAGCTCTTGGACGTCGCCGAGCGGGGTGACTGCGCCCTTGACCTCGTACTCGAGCTTGGCGGTTCCCGAGCCCTTCAGTGTGATCGAGTCACCGGTGAGGGTGCCGTCGCCCTTGAGGTTGACGACCTGGTAGAGCCGGTCGTTGCCGTCGTCGTAGCGGGTCCGGTCGACCAGTTTCCTGGTCGGCGCGTCGCCGTCGAACGTGACAGTCTCCTTGACTCGCAGCACGCCGTCCGTGCGCAGTTCGAGCTCGAGCGCGTCGCTCGTGATCTTGCCCGCCAGGGCGGACGTGGCGCCCGCCGTACCCGACACGTCTGCCGTGCCGGTCGCCGCGCGTACCGTGCCCGCGACCGTGCGCACCGTGCCCGATGTGGTGCCCGCCGCCGTGCCTGACGTGCCAGTCACGGTGTGCACCGTGACCGACGCTGTGTTCGAATCTGTGTTCGAAGTCGTGTCTGACGCCATGCCGGCCGCGAGGGCCGGTGAGGCGCTCAGGGCCAGCGTGAAGGTGGCGACCGTGGCCACGCTTCCGACCGCTCGGCGCGCGCTCGCGGCCGCTCGGTGCAATAGGGATCCCGCCATGGCCCGGGAGCCTACCCATAACCACCGACGTGTGACGGCAACCCCCCCTTCCATATTTTTCGGTCAATAAACGTTTATGTGCTGATATCCGCTAGATTGCCGCCCGAAGATCCCCTGTTTGGAGAGGCGGTCGCATGCGCCCACGCGGATCAACCCCCCTGGCCTTTGGCGTTTTCGGTGTTCTCGCCATGACGTTCGCGGCGGTCGTGGTGATCGCCGGGCTGGCGGGGAGCGAGGACGCCGATGTTCCGGCCAGTCCTGAAAGTGGTCCCGTAGCGACCAGAAACAGCGAACCCATGCCTGCCGAGGGGGCCCAGGTCTCCCCGCCAAGCTTCAAGCCTCCGCAGAAGCTCCGCCTCGGCTCGATGGGCGGCGCCGAGATCGAACTGGCCGCGCGCAGTGACGCCGTGGCCCGCCGAAGCATGGGCGTCGACCTGCGCTACATGCGGCGCTCGGACACCACCGCCAGGCTCAAGCGCAACCCGCTGTACGGCACCGGCCTCATGCGCCCGACCGCGTGCCGCGCGCCCCGCCCCTCGACCCAGCCCGGCGACATGCTCGGTTACCTCAACGCCGTCACCGGGTGCCTCGACCGGGCGTGGGCCGGGAAGTTCTCCCAGGCCGGAGCCGTCTTCCTGGCCCCACGCCGGGTCTACTGGACCCGTCCCGGCCGGGGCCCGTGCGGCACCTACCCGGCCTCAGGGGCCGCCGCCTACTACTGCCCGACCAACCGGGGCATGTACATCGGCCTGAACCATCTCATCCGGGAGACCGGCGGGATCGATCCCGCGGAGAACCACGTCCCCTACCTGTCCGTGCTCGCCCACGAGTACGGCCATCACGTGCAGTCCATGGCCGGTATCGGCGCCGCCTGGTGGTGGGAGGTGTCCACCAAGTCGAAGGCGGCGCAGGATGCTCACTCCCGGCGCTCCGAGCTTCAGGCGCAGTGTTTCGCCGGACTCTTCGTCCGCACCGTCAGGATCCCGCTCGGCGTCACCGCCGCCCGCTGGCAGTCCGTGCTGGAGACGGAGTACAGCAGGGGCGACGACCAGAACGGCCTGGGCAGGGCGGACCACGGCAACGGCGACCACTACGCGGGCTGGCTCAACCAGGGCTGGAAGTACGCCCGCATCGCCTACTGCAACACCTGGAGCGTCCCGGCCTCCTACGTCAGCTGAGCGACGGCCGCGGCGACGATTTCAGGATCGTCGAACCGGTGCCCGGCGGGGCCCGGGATGGTTCAGACTGGCGGAGCCGGGGGTCCACACG
The DNA here is from genome assembly GCF_040689595.1 of Streptosporangium sp. NPDC051023. Taxonomy (NCBI): domain Bacteria; kingdom Bacillati; phylum Actinomycetota; class Actinomycetes; order Streptosporangiales; family Streptosporangiaceae; genus Streptosporangium; species Streptosporangium sp. NPDC051023. Next base: position 96,745 of record NZ_JBFBCE010000033.1, read on the forward strand.
GGGTCGCGAGGGTTCGGGGGAAGACGCGCATGACGGTTTCGTTCAACCGGATCGGCCGCGTCAGCCAGATCAGTCACATGACCGGCTCCGGATCGGGGATGACGTCGTGCGCCATCGGTCCGGGACCGCTCTCGTTTCCTGTCAACCCGAGGGCGGTCCCACGCCCCGTCAGCTGCCCACCTCGATGCGGAGCCTGCGGAAGCCACCGCCCCTGCTCTCGATCCTGGCCATCCGGGCGCGGCCGATCTACCTGGTCGAGGCGACGTGGGTACCGCCGTCCGCCCGGCAGTCGAGGCCCGCGGTGTCGATGATCCAGACCTCCTCGACCGTCTCGGGGATTCTGTGATCCGCGGGCTGGCCGCCCCCGCCTGGATAGAATGCCGACCTGCTCAAGACGATCCCCTCGGGTGACGAGGCCAGGACGACCGCGTCGAAGGAACGGAGATCCTGGCCGGCGAGTTCGAGCCGCTGCGTTCGTCAGTGGAGATCGGTGCTCATATCGGCAGCTTAGGACCTCCCCGAGGTGGCATGCGCGGGCCTGTACGTCGACGATCCCGAGCGTCCGGGGTTGCGCTTTCTATGGTGATTTCCTGTCTTATTTCGGGATGTAGTAGTGGGGTAGTGGTCGGTTCGAGCCCGATTCCCGCACCCACCATCGACCTGCCTCCCGCCCCGGAGAGCCACCCGATCAGGGCTCCACTGGTCATGGTGATCGGAGACAGCTTCACTGTCGGATCGGGCCCGGTGCGGGGCTGGGAGAGCTATGCGGCGCGGGCCGCGCGCGAGTTGGGCTGGCAGCTCGTTACGGCGGGCGCCGCGGGGACGGGTTTCGTCAATCCCGGCAGGGTGCGCAGGACGTTCCAGAGGTCGTTCGAGGAGGAGCTCTCCTGGCGCCCCGCCCCTGACCTGCTGATCGTCTCTGGCGGGCACAACGACCGCACCGTGCCCGGCAGGGTGCACAGGGCCGCCAGGCAGCTGCTGGCGGCGGTCAGGTCCCGGTGGCCGCAGACCCGGGTCGTGGTGGTCGGCCCCATCTGGATGGGCAGGGCACCCCGCTGGGCCTATGGCGTCAGGGACGCCATCGCGGTCGCCGCGGGCGAGGAGGCGACGGTCTTCCTCGACCCGCTCGGCCGTACCTGGGGCCGGGGGGCGATCCTCGGCGACGGCGTCCACCCCACCTCGCGGGGCCACGTACGGCTCGCGCACTGGCTGGTCACGGCACTACGCGAGCACGGCGCCGGAGCAGACGGGTAAGCGCAGCGTACGGCGGGCCGTCCCGCCCTCTCCCGGGTCCGTCACGGCCCGCCTCACCCTGGCCCGTCACGGTCCAGGGTGGGACCCGTGATGAGGTCCGGGGCGGGACCTGGAAAGGAGCCGTCGCCGAACCGCTCATCGTGCCGCCGCCACCGAGGCCAACGTCGCGGCCACTCCCTCGCGGTAGGACGGATAGCGTGGCTCGAAGCCCGTCTCGACCAGCGCCGACGGGTCGGCCGCGGTGTCCAGGGTGAGGGCCTGCACGGCGATCCCGCCCGCGAACGGCCCCGCCAGCCACCGGGGCAGCCTGAGGGGCGCGGGTACGCCGAGCAGCCTGGCCGTCTCGTCGAACAGCTCGCCCAGCGTCGTGGTTGCGCCGTCGGTCGCGACGAAGCTGCGTCCCGCAACCTCGGGCAGCCCCGCCACGTGCGTCAGCGCCCGCGCGGCGTCCTCGACGTGGATGATTGGCAGCCGGTTCTTTCCCGTGCCGGGCACCGGCATCCGCCGTCTCGCCAGTCCGGGCACGATCAGGTCGCCGAACCCCTTGCCGGGGCCGTAGACCATGTTTCCCAGATAAACGTGCACGGCGGGCATTCCCGACTCCTCGATCATCCGTCGCACCGGCAGCCCGATGTGGGCGAACCCGACGGGAACCGTGCGGAGCGGGGAGGTGTGGGAGACCGTACGGCCCGGCCCGGGGTCGAGGCCGTCCATCCCGCTGACCGACACCAGCAGGGGCCGTTCCCCGGGAGGCAGGGAGCGTAGCGTCCGCAGCACCCCGGCGGTGGTCTCCTGGCGGACGGCGCTGACTCGGCCGACGGTCCGCCGGGTCAGCCGTCGCGGCAGGCTCGGCTGGATGAGGTCGATGACGGCACGCGCTCCCTGGGCGACCTCGGCCCAGGTCGAGGGGTCCCCGACGGAGAAGCGGTGCGGGGTTCCCCCCGCCTCCTCGACCCGCAGGGCGGCCTCCTCGCTCCTGACCAGGCCGACGGCCTGCCAGCCCGCGGCGGCGGCCTCGCGGATCGCGGTGCGCCCGATGAAGCCTCCGGCGCCGAGTACGAGCAGTTTCACGGTTCCTCCAGAAAGGATGGTTAGCATTTGCTAACTCGATGGGCGGTGAAAACGCCCCGGAAGGGGTGGTGAACCTCGATGTCCGGCCCGCTGCCCGTGGGGAGACGGGACTCCGGTGCCGGCAGGGGGGGGCGGGGACCGCGAGGGAAGTGCGCGGGGACTCTGTGGGGGACTGCGCGAGGACTCTGCGGGGTCGGGGTCGAGGGTCGGCGGAGCGGAGAGTGACGGGATCTCAGGGGGCGATCATGCGGATGACCAGGGGTTCCAGGACGGAGCTCGCCGTTCCCGGGGGCAGCTCGCCGAAGTGACGCATCCGGGCGTACTGCGCGACGGTGCCGGAGAGCGCGGCCACCAGTAGGTCGACCGAGATCGCCGTGGTGACCTCTCCCGAGGCCACCCCGTCGCCGAGCAGCCCGCGCAGCAGCCCGATCAGCGACGTCTTCCTCTCGGCCGGGGTGAGCCGGGGCCAGTAGACGCGGAGGTTGTCCTGCACGAAGAGCAGCACCTCGGGCTCCTCATCCAGGATTTGGCCGAAGGTGCGCATCAGCGAGCCGAGCCGCTCGCCGAACGGCCGCCCCGGCGCGCCGGCGAGCGAGGCCCGCTCGCCCAGGCGGGTGTAGCACCTGCCGAACAGGTGCAGCGCCAGCTCCTCCTTCGAGGCGAAGAACTTGAACAGGGCGGGGTTGCTGTAACCGCTCGCCCTCGCGATGTCGCGCACGGTCGTGCCGTCGACGCCGTGCTCGACGAACAGGCGCAGGGCCTCGACCAGGATGCGCCGCTTCGACGGCGGGTCCCGGTCGTCCGTCAGGAACGACTCGACGTTCGCGAGGGTCTCGGTCACGAATCGAAGTTAGCATTTGCTAACCGCTTCCGCCAAGAGGCGGGGGGGGGCGGTTTGCGCCGCCCCCCCCCCCCCCCCCCGCCCCCCCCCCCCC
>NZ_JBFBCE010000034.1:0-99409 GCF_040689595.1 Streptosporangium sp. NPDC051023
CGCCCTTCCGCCACTGCCCCTACCGCGGCCGCCCCCCGCGCTTAAACGCCTCCACCCCCCCATCCGAAACGGGGCGCGCCTCCCCCGCGCCGCGCCCCTTTCGGCCGCCCGGATCACGGCGGCCCCCTTCCCTCCGCCCGGGACACCCCTCCCGGGCTTTTCGGCCGTCGGACTCCTCGCACACCCTCGCCATATGGGAGCGCTCCCAGACAGACATATGCGTCTTTAGTCACCTATATGTCCATATATCCACCTACCGGCAGCCGGATGTAACGGTTGGGTTTCGGCATATTGACGTTCAGGTTGCCGATCGTCCACGCTTCGTGGGAGCGCTCCCAGAACATTGAGGAACCGCCCCATCACAGGATCGCGTCTGTCGGGGACCGATCCACGATGTCACCTCCCACCGATTCGGGCGACCAACCTGAGAGGGGTCCGGAATGTTGAACGACAAGCGGCGTGGCAGGCTCGCCGCGGTCACGGCGGTGGCGGCCGCGGCGCTGACCGTAGCCTCGTGCGGTTCGAGCGAACCCGCGAAGCCCGCGGCGAGTGGCAGCCCGGCGGCGGCCGAGCCGGTGACCGTCACCGTGCACACCTTCGGCGGCGGCGAGAACTTCGGCTACGACAAGGCCGTCGAAACGTGGAACGCCGCGCACCCGGGCATCCAGATCAAGTACCAGAACCTGACCGACCGCTTCGAGGACGTCTACCTGCCCCAGCTGCTCCAGCGGCTGCAGGCGGGCAGCGGCGCCGCCGACGTCATCGCCCTGGACGAGGGCGCGATGGGCCTGATGAAGGCCCGCCCGCAGTTCTTCACCGACCTCGGCCAGTACGGCCTGGACAGCCGCAAGGCCGACTTCCCCGCCGCCAAGTGGGACAACGGCATCAACGCCGACAGCAAGCTGTTCGCCCTCGGCACCGACATCGGCGGCATGACCATGTGTTACCGCACCGACCTGTTCAAGAAGGCCGGCCTGCCCACCGACCGCGAGGAGGTCGGCAAGCTCTGGCCCGACTGGAACGCCTTCATGGAGGTCGGCAAGAAGTTCCAGGCCGCCAACCCCGGCAAGGACGACCCGAAGTTCCTCGACGGCCCGAACACGCTCTACAACGTGATCCTGTCCCAGGAGGCGCCGAAGAACGGCAACATCTCCTACTTCGACAAGGACAACAAGCTCGTCATCGAAACCAACCCCGCCATCAAGACCGCCTTCGACACGGTCAAGAGCTTCAGCGAGGCGGGCCTGACCGCCAAGCTGGCCTCCTTCACCCCGCCGTGGAACGCCGCCATCAAGAAGGGCGGGTTCGCCACGATGGGCTGCCCGGCCTGGATGCTGGGCGTGGTCTCCGGCGCGGCGGGCGACTCGGGCAAGGGCAAGTGGGACGTCGCGGCGGTGCCGGGCGGCGCGGGCAACTGGGGCGGCTCCTACCTCGCGGTGCCCAAGCAGAGCAAGCACCCCAAGGAGGCCGCAGAGGTGGTGAACTACCTCACCGGCAAGGAGGGCCACGTCATGGCCTTCCAGGAGGCCGCGGCCTTCCCCAGCTCCATCCCGGCCCAGCAGGACCCGGCGGTCAGCGAGCTGAAGAACCCGTTCTTCAACGACGCGCCCACCGGCAAGATCTTCGGCGCCTCGGTCAAGGATCTGCTGCCCACCTTCCTCGGTGAGAAGCACGCCCAGGTCAAGACCTCCGTTGAGAAGATCCTCGAGGGCATGGACCAGGGCTCGGTGCCCTACGACCAGGCCTGGACAAGGTTCCTCGAGGCCGGAGTCAAGGCGGCGGGCTGATCCCCGGCCCCCACGCGCGCCGGCCCCGCGGCCATCCCGCCGCGGGGCCGGTCGCCCGCCTCTCGCTGAAAGGCTGACCGATGACCCTGCACGTCGAAACCCCCGCTCCGGCCAGGCCCGGCAAGCGCCCGTCCACGAGCGGGCGGGGACGGGGCGGCGCCCGGTTCGCCAGGTTCGATCTCCTGGTGACCCCCTACTTCCTCGTCTCGCCGTACTTCGTCCTCTTCGCCGTCTTCGGCGTCTTCCCGCTCGCCTACACCCTCTGGGTCTCGCTACACGACTGGGAGCTGGCCGGGGACAGGACCTTCGTCGGAATCGACAACTACGTCTCCCTGATCACCGACGAGGCCTTCTGGAACGCGGTGGTCAACACACTCGGGATGTTCGTCATCTCGACGATTCCGCAGCTCGTCCTCGCCCTGCTCCTGGCGAACGCCCTCAACAAGCGCATCCGGGGCAGGCTGGCGTTCCGCCTCGGCGTGCTGCTGCCGCTGATCACCTCCGTCGTCGCGGTCGCCGTCGTCTTCACCCAGCTCTACGGGCGCGACTACGGCATGGTGAACTGGTTCCTGAGCCTCTTCGGGGTCGACGCGATCAACTGGCAGAACGAGAAGTGGTCGGCCTGGATCGCGATCTCCACGATGATCGACTGGCGCTGGACCGGCTACAACGCGATCATCCTGCTCGCCGCCATGCAGACCATCCCCAAGGACCTGTACGAGGCCGCCGCCATAGACGGCGCGAGCGCCAGGCGGCAGTTCTGGCGGATCACCGTCCCGATGCTGCGCCCGACGATCGTCTTCACGGTGTTCGTCTCGACCATCGGCGGCCTGACGCTGTTCACCGAGCCGGTCATGTTCGACGGCAACCCGACGATGAGCGGCGGCGCGACCGGCCAGTACCAGACGGTGGCGATGTTCGTCGTCAAGGAGGCGTTCCGCGACTTCGACTTCGGCTACGCCGCGGCCGCCGCCTGGCTGCTGTTCGTGCTGATTCTCCTCGGCACGTTCGTCAACCACTCCCTCACCCGCCGCATCGGGGGCACGAAATGACCGTGGTCAACCCCGGAGGCCGGGCGGTCGCCGAGACCCGCAACCGCGTCTGGGACGCGGGCCCGCTGACGAAGGCCGTTCTCGCCCTCGCCCTCGTGATCTCCGCCTTCCCGATCTACTACATGTTCGTCATGGCCACCCGGACGAACGAGGAGGCGATCGACGTCCCTCCGCCGCTGCTGCCCGGCGGGCACCTGGGGGAGAACGTCGCGCGGCTGCTCGCGACCGAGGACGCCTACTTTCTCACCGGCCTGGTCAACTCGGCCATCGTCTCGGTCACCGTGACCCTGTCGGTCGTGCTCATCTCCACGCTGGCCGGCTTTGCCTTCGCCAAGCTGCGTTTCAGGGGCGGCAAGGCGCTGCTCGGCCTGATCCTGGTGACGATGATGGTCCCGCTCCAGCAAATGGGCGTGGTCCCGCTGTACGAGCTCATGGTCGCCCTTGGCTGGACCGGCCAGCTCAAAGCGGTGATCCTGCCCTTCCTGGTCAACGGGTTCGGGGTCTTCATGATGACCCAGTACGCCGGCCAGGCGGTGCCGGACGAGCTGGTCGAGGCCGCCCGCGTCGACGGCGCGTCGACCATGCGCGTCTACGCCAGTGTGATCCTGCCCGCGCTCAGGCCGGGCATGGCGGTGCTGGCCCTGCTCGTGTTCATGCAGACCTGGAACGAGTTCATGTGGCCGCTGATCGTGCTGAACCCGGACAACCCCGTGGTGCAGACCTCGATCGCCGCGCTCAACCAGGCCCACGGCACCGACTACGTCATGCTCTTCACCGGCACGGCGGCCTCGGTCCTGCCCCTCTTCGTGGTTTTCGTCGTGTTCGGCCGCCAGATCGTCGGCGGTCTCATGGAAGGTGCGGTCAAAGCATGACCACGCAGCAGACGCAGGTTCAGGCACCGGATCTGGTGTTCCCCACGGACTTCGTCTGGGGGGCGGCCACCTCCGCCTACCAGATCGAGGGCGCCGTCTCCGAGGACGGGCGAGGCAGGTCCATCTGGGACACCTTCACCCGGCAGCCGGGACGGGTGGTGAACGGCGAGAACGCCGACGTCGCCATCGACCACTACCACCGCTATCGCGACGACGTCCGGCTGATGGGCCGCCTCGGCCTGAGCGCCTACCGGTTCTCCGTCTCCTGGCCCCGCGTCCAGCCCGACGGCGCGGGGGCGATCAACGCACGGGGGCTCGACTTCTACCGCAGGCTGGTCGACGAGCTGCTCGAGCAGGGTGTCGACCCGTGGGTGACGCTCTACCACTGGGACCTGCCCCAGGCGCTGGAGGACGCGGGCGGCTGGCCCGCGCGCGACACCGCCCAGCGGTTCGCCGACTACACGGCGGCCGTACACGATGCGCTCGGCGACCGGGTGCGCGCCTGGAGCACGGTCAACGAGCCCTGGTGCGCGGCGTTCCTCGGCTACGCGTCCGGGGAGCACGCCCCGGGGCGGCGCGAGCCCGCGCGGGCGGTGCACGCCGCACACCACCTGCTCCTGGCCCACGGGCTGGCCACGGCGGCCATGCGTGCCCAGCGGGCGGACAGCAGGATCGGCGGTTGCGTCAACCTCTACGCCGTCTCCCCGCAGACCTCCTCGGCTGCCGACCTGGACGCCGCCCGCCGCATCGACGGCCTGCAGAACCGGTTCTTCCTGGACGCGCTGCTGAAGGGCGAGTATCCGGCGGACGTGCTGGAGGACCTGGGCGAGGTGACGGGGTTCGCCAGGGAGGGGGACCTCGAGATCATCTCGGCCCCGCTGGACATGTTGATGATCAACTACTACAGCCGTTTCACCGTCTCCGGCGTGCCGGGCGGCGCCGCGTCCGCGGCAGCCGCGCCGACGGACACCGGGTCGCCCTGGGTCGGCAGCGAGCACGTCTCGTTCGCGGAGGGCGGGCGTCCCGTCACCGCCATGGGCTGGGAGATCGACCACGCGGGCCTGCGGGAGGTCCTGCTGCGGGTGGCACGGGAGTATCCGCGGGTCCCGCTGGTCATCTCGGAGAACGGCGCCGCCTTCGACGACGTCCCGGACGCGGACGGCGTCGTGCGCGACCCGGAGCGCAGGGACTACATCGAGGCCCACCTGCGTGCCTGCCACGCCGCGATCCAGGAGGGGGTGCCCCTCGCGGGCTACTTCGCCTGGTCGCTGATGGACAACTTCGAGTGGGCCTGGGGCTACGGCAAGCGGTTTGGGCTGGTCCGCGTCGACTACCCGACACAGCGCAGGGTTCCGAAGGAAAGCGCTCTTTGGTACGCCGAGACAATCAGGCGTGGAGGCCTGACCGGTCCGGCAGAATAAGGCCAGGGAATCTTCCATGGGGGCGAGGAACATGAACGGCGACCGTCGTCCGACCCTTGAGGCGGTCGCGGCTCTGGCCGGGGTCGGGCGCGGCACGGTCTCACGGGTCATCAACGGCTCGCCGAAGGTGAGCGAGAAGGCCCGCGACGCCGTACAGCAGGCGATCAGGGAGCTGGGCTACGTCCCAAACAGGGCCGCACGCGCGCTGGTCACCCGGCGCACGGACACCGTCGCGCTGGTGGTCTCCGAGTCGGAGCTGCGGGTTTTCGACGAACCCTACTTCGCCGGGACCATCCGCGGCATCGGCTCCGCGCTGTCGGAGACAGGCCTGCAGCTGATCCTGGCGATGGCCCAGTCCCAGCAGGACCACGAGCGCCTCGAACACTACCTGACCGGCCAGCACGTCGACGGGGTGCTGTTGATCTCGCTGCACGGCGCTGACCCGCTTCCCGGCAGGCTCGAGGAGATGGGCGTGCCGACCGTCATCGGCGGCAGGCCCATCGGGTTCGCCCCCTACAGCTACGTCGACGTGGACAACAGGGCGGGGGCCAGGCAGGCGGTGAAGTACCTCCTGGGCAGGGGCCGCAGGCGGATCGCCACCATCGCGGGCCCGCAGGACATGGGGGTCGGCGTCGACCGGCTCGCGGGCTACCGTGACGCGCTGATCGCGACGGGCGTGCCGGAGCTCGTGGCCTACGGCGACTTCAGCGAGGGGAGCGGCGTTACGGCCATGCGCGGGCTCCTGGCGGACGATCCCGGCCTGGACGCGGTCTTCACCGCCTCCGACCCGATGGCGCTCGGCGCGATGCGGGTGCTGAGGGAGGAGGGCAGGGCCGTCCCCGGCGACGTCGCGGTGATCGGGTTCGATGACTCGCCCGCCGGGGCCCACTCCTCTCCCGCCCTGACCACCGTGCACCAGCCGACCGAGGCGATGGGCCGCCAGATGGCCCATCTCCTGGTCGCCCGCATCAACGGGGAGCACCTGGAGCAGCCCGTGGTGATACTGGACACGCATCTGGTCGAGCGGGCCTCCGCCTGAGCGGGCGCGTCCCGGCCAGCCGTACGCCTCCTCCCCTGTCATCCCCTGCGAAAGGACGACCGTGTCCCAACAGTTCACCCTCCGCGGCGGCGGCATGCGTGCCGAGATCAGCGAAAGGGCCGCGGCCGTGCGGGTGCTCAGGCACGGCGAGCGCGACCTGGTGGCCGACTGGCCGCAGGAGGGGCCGATCCCCTTCTACAGCGGCACCCTGCTGGCCCCGTGGCCCAACCGGGTTGGCGGCGGTCGCTACACCTTCGGCGGCGTGACCCACCGGCTTCCGGTGAACGAGGAGGCCAGGGGCAACGCCCTGCACGGGCTGGTCGCCGAGGTCGACTGGCAGGCGGTCGAGTGGCTGGCCGTCGAGGACGAGCACTCCTTCGTACGGCTGGCGCACACCGTCACCCCGACGCCCGGCTACCCGTTCACCCTGGCCCTGCAGGTGCGCCACAGCCTGACCTCCGACGGGCTGACCACCACGCTGACAGCGGAGAACACGGGTGACGAGGTCGCCCCCTACGGCTGCGGGCCACACCCGTGGCTGCTGGCGGGCGACAACGTCGAGGAGTACGAGCTGCTGGTGCCCGCGGAGAAGGTGCTGCTGCCCGACGACCGGATGCTGCCCGGCTCCCTCGAGGACGTCTCCGGCACCCCGTACGACTTCGGAAGCCCGAGGACGATCGGTGGCACGGCCGTTGACCACACCTTCACCGAGCTGGTGCCCGACGCCGATGGGCTGGTCAGGGTGCGGGTGCGCGGTCCCGAGGGCGGGGTCGAGGTGCGCTGGGACGCCTCCGTGCTGCCGTGGGTGCAGGTGTGCAGCGGCACCGGGTTCGGCTACCGGGGACTGGCCGTCGAACCGATGACATGCCCGCCGGACGCCTTCAACTCAGGCACCGACCTGATCGTGCTCCAGCCGGGCGGCAAGGTCGAGACTTCCTGGACGATCTCTCCTGTCTGACCTGCCGTCCGAGATGACCCGATAGACGGCAGGACCAAGCGCTCCCTGGCCTTTCCCGAACTCGACGCGCTGGTGCCGCCGGCCGGGGCGGAGCACTGGACGTGCTGGGCTCCGCGCGGTAGGCCAACGGGCGGGTGTCAGGCGGCCGGGAGGTCGGCGACCATGATGGGAGTGGTCGTCGGCTGGTCGGACCCGCCCGCGGGTTCAACGGTCAGGCCGAGCCTCAGGTCATCGCTGCGCGGGCTGGTCAGCAGGGGCGTGGTGACGCCGTCCTCCGCCCGTTCGAGCAGCCCGGCGGGACGGGCGCCGTCCGCGCTCATCAGCCACACCTCGTAGACCCGTGAGTCGGGCAGCGGCGGAAGCCCCCTGGCGGTGACCACCATCCGCCCCTGAGAGGGCGACATCACCATGATGCAGGTGCCGCCGGAGGAGACGGGGTACTTGACGGTCCTGGCGTCCGCGGCGGCGATCACGGTCACGGCCTGCTGGAGCCTGTCACGCTCCCGCACGGCGTCGACGGCGACGGCGCCGAGGCTCACGGCTGCGGCGCTCACGGCGGCCACCAGGCCGATCGCGGCGCGCCTGCGCCACGGGGAGCGGGACCTGAGCGGCACCACCTCCCCCGGCGTCCGTCCCTCGCGGTCGCCCTCCGCGCGGGAATCCCCTGCGTGGGAACCCTCGACACGGGAATCCCCTGCGCGGGAGCCCTCCGCGCGGGACGCCCCGGGGGCGCGGTCGCCCGCACGCCTGTCGAGGAGGGGCGGCTCCTGGCGGACCTCGGTGATCCGGGCCATGACGCGGGCGCGCAGTGCGGCGGGCGGCTGCTCGGCGGCGGCCATGGCCAGCCGGGCGGCCGTCTCCGACAGTCCCCTGACCTCGACGGCGCAGGCCTCGCATCTGGCCATGTGCTCTTCGAAGAGGAGCACATCCTGCTCTGGCAGCGCGTGCAGCGCGTAGGCGCCGGACAGGGTGTGGAGGTCCTCGTTCATCGTTCCACCCCCATGCAGTCGCGGAGCCTGACAAGCCCGTCGCGCATCCTGGTCTTGACGGTGCCCAGCGGCACCTTGAGCAGCCCGGCCACCTCCGGGTAGCTGTAGCCACCGTAGTAGGCGAGCGTCACGGCCTGCCGCTGCAGATCGGTCAGGCCGCCCAGGCAACGGCGCACCCGCTCGCCCTCGAGGCGGGTGGTCACCGTCTCCGAGACCTCGTCGTAGGGAACCTCGCCCGACATGCGGGAGACGCGTTCCTCCCTGGCGGTCGAGGCCTGGGCGGACCTGACCCGGTCGACGGAGCGGCGGTGGGCCATGGTCATCACCCAGGACAGGGCACTGCCGCGTGTCCTGTCGTATCTGGAGGCGGTGCGCCACACCTCCACCAGGACCTCCTGCGCCACCTCCTCGGCCTGCGCCCGGTCCCGCACGACCCGCCTCGCGAGTCCGAAGACCGGGCCGGCCAGCAGGTCGTAGACCCGGTTGAAGGCCTGCTCGTGTCCCAGCGCCACCTGTGACAGGAGCTCTTCGAGGCCGGGGCCCTCCCCGGGGACCGGCTCCCCCGCGGGCTCGCGTTCTGTCCTCACACCCGCCTATTCGACACCGGATGGCGCGCGGATTGCCGAGAACGTTGTTTTCTTCATGGCCAACCTGTGTCAAAATTTCATTAGGTGATGAATTATGAATCAGAACACATGTGTGATCGCCGGGGGCGGCCCCGCGGGGGCCGTGCTCGCGCTACTGCTGGCCAGAGCGGGCGTCCAGGTGACGCTGCTGGAGAAACACGCCGACTTCCTGCGCGACTTCAGGGGTGACACGATCCACCCCTCGACGCTGCAGGTCCTCAAGGAGATCGGCCTGGCCGAGGAGTTCCTACGGATTCCGCACCACAAGGCCCGCCGCATGACGATGCATACCGACGAGGGCGCGGTGCCGATCGCCGACCTGTCCAAGCTGGGCGGCGAGTACCCCTACATCGCCTTCGTGCCGCAGTGGGACTTCCTCAACCTGGTGACCACCGCCGCCGCGCGGTACCCCACCTTCCGTCTCGTCATGAACGCCGAGGTGCACGACGTGATCCGGGAGGGCGACGCGGTGCGCGGAGTCCGCTACCGGGACCCCGACGGCGAGCACGAGCTGCGGGCGACGCTCACCGTGGCCGCCGACGGCCGCCGCTCGGACGTACGGCGGGCCGCTGGGCTCGTCCCGGTCGAGCACGCCGCGCCGATGGACGTGGCCTGGTTCCGGCTGCCGCGCGAGCCTGCGGACCCGGACGAGACGTTCCTGCGCCTGTCCATGGGCAGGATCATGGTGGTGATCAACCGGGGGACCTACTGGCAGCTCGCCTACGTGATCCCCAAGGGCGGTTTCGACGCCCTGCGAGCCGGCGGCATCGAGGCGCTGCGCGAGCCGGTGGCCAGACTGCTGCCGTTCCTGAAGGATCGCGCCGGCCTGCTGAAGGACTTCGACGAGGTGAGCGTGCTCTCGGTCGCGCTCAACCGGCTGCGCCGCTGGCACAGGCCGGGCCTGCTGGTCATCGGGGACGCCGCGCACGCCATGTCGCCGATCTTCGGCGTCGGCATCAACCTGGCGGTGCAGGACGCGGTGGCCGCGGCCAACCTGCTGGCCGAGCCGCTGGCCTCCGGCGCCGAGATCCCCGAGTCCCTGCTCGCCGGGGTCCAGCGCCGCCGTACGCCGCCGACCGTGGTGACCCAGTTCGCCCAGCGCGTGGTGCAGGCCCGGCTGATCCGCCCCGCCCTGGCCGGGCGGGTGAAGCCGGTACGGCTGCCGCGTAACCTCTCCCACCTGCCGGTGATCGGCGCCCTGACCCGCCGTTTCATCGGCTTCGGCGTCCTTCCCGAACATGTCAGGAGCCCGTCGTGAACCTGTGATGTGGCCCACCTTCGAACCCGCGACGAGCCCGTCATTCGCGCGTGCCACCCGCATTGGCATAAAGACGTTCTCAATCCGTGGACATTGAGGTCGGTTCGCCCACCCTGTTGCAATAGCCTGGTATGTCGTGAGCAACAACCTCGATTCCTGGCGGGAGCTGCCCGCGGCGCAGCAGCCCGAGTGGCCCGACCGTGGCGAGCTGGACAAGGTCGTCGCCGAGCTTGCCGGACTGCCTCCCCTCGTGTTCGCGGGGGAATGTGACAACCTCAAGGCCGAGCTTGCGGCGGTGACACGGGGCGAGGCCTTCGTGTTGCAGGGCGGTGACTGCGCGGAGACCTTCTCCGGGGCCACCGCCGACGGCGTCCGCAACAAGCTGAAGACGCTGCTGCAGATGGCGATCGTGCTCACCTACGCGGCGAAGGTGCCGGTGGTGAAGATCGGCCGGATAGCCGGGCAGTTCGCCAAGCCCCGCTCCAAGAACACCGAGGACCGGGAGGGCGTCGAGCTGCCCGCCTACCGGGGCGACATGGTCAACGGCTTCGACTTCACCCCCGAGTCCCGCATACCCGATCCCGGGCGGCTGCTGCGCGCCTACCACTCCTCTGCGGTGACGCTGAACCTGGTCCGCGCCTTCACCAAGGGCGGCTACGCCGACCTGCGTCAGGTGCACGCCTGGAACCAGGACTTCGTGAGCGAGTCCCCCGCGGGCAAGCGCTACGAGCGGCTCGCCAGGGAGATCGACCAGGCGCTGGCGTTCATGCACGCGTGTGGAGCCGACCCTGAGGAGTTCCACAGCGTGGAGTTCTACTCCTCGCACGAGGCGCTCATCCTCGACTACGACAGGGCACTCACCAGGATCGACTCCAGGACCGGCGAGCCGTACGACGTGTCGGCGCACATGGTCTGGATCGGCGAGCGCACCCGCCAGCTCGACAGCGCGCACGTGGAGTTCTTCTCCCGCATCCGCAACCCGATCGGCGTCAAGCTCGGCCCGACGACCACGGCGGAGGAGGCCCTCGCGCTGGTTGAGAAGCTGAACCCGAACGACGAGCCCGGCCGTCTGACGTTCATCACCAGGATGGGCGCCTCCAAGATCCGCGAGCACCTGCCCTCGCTGGTGGAGAAGGTCACCGCGAACGGCGCCCGGGTCGCCTGGATCTGCGACCCGATGCACGGCAACACCTTCGAGGCTCCCAGCGGCCACAAGACCCGGCGCCTCGACGACGTGCTGAACGAGGTGGCGGGCTTCTTCGAGGTGCACCGCGCACTGGGCACCCACCCCGGCGGCATCCACATCGAGTTCACCGGTGACGACGTCACCGAGTGCGTCGGCGGCGGCACCGAGATCGTCGAGGACGACCTGGCACTGCGTTACGAGACGGCCTGCGACCCGCGGCTGAACCGGAGCCAGTCGCTGGACATGGCCTTCCGGGTCGCGGAGCTGTACCGCTCCGCCTGATCCCTCCCGTCCACGACGGGAAGACGCATACGAAAGCCCCGCGCCTGCACAAGGTCGCGGGGCTCTTCGATGCGGTTTTCAGTTGTTCTGGACGCCGATCTCGCTCGCCAGCTCCGTGCGGATCGCGTCCATGTCGAGCGCGCGGACCTGGCCGATGAGGTCTTCGAGGGCGGGCTCGGGCAGAGCTCCCGGCTGGGCGAAGACGACGATGCCGTCACGGATGGCCATGATCGTCGGGATCGATGTGATCTCGAAGCCCTGGGCCAGACCCTGCTCCGCCTCAGTGTCGATCTTGCCGAACTTGATGTCGCCATGCTTCTCCGACGACTTCTCGAAAATCGGCCCGAACATACGGCACGGCCCGCACCAGGCCGCCCAGAAGTCCAGCAGAACGATCCCCTCGTCGGCGATTTCGTTGAAGTTCTTCTCCGTTACCTCAATGGTCGCCACCGGTTGGCTCCTCTTGTCGTCATGTCTGTACGGCTGGCATAACCATTTCCCTCCCGCGAGCATTCCATCCCGCCGCCCGCGCGGGAACAGGCGAACGGTACCGCCAAGCGCCCGTGTTCCGGAAGGGCGGGCGCCTCTGCCCGCCCTTCCTTCCCCGTACGGCTACCGCCCGCCGGGCAGGGTGAGCCCGACGACCAGGGGGTCGTGGTCGGAGGAGCGGAACGCGTCGGGCCGGTAGAGCTCCGGCGGGTTGTACTCGGTGTTGTAGTCGAGGATCCGGCTCTCGTCCGAGTTGATGTGCCAGATGGTCGTGCTGGTCACCCGCCTGAGCAGGTCCCTGGCCGCGAGGGCGTGGTCCAGCTCGCCGCTGCGGCCGTCGAAGAGGTAGCTGTAGCGCAGCGGCGCGGGGATGAACCTCTTGGTCAGGCTGGTCAGCCCGCCCGCCTGCAGCGTGTCGATCGGGTCCTCCTCGCCGTAGGCGTTGAGGTCGCCCAGCACCAGCGCGTTCGGCAGCCTCAGGCTCTCGACGAGGGCGAGCGTCGCCTTGGCCTGGCGGACGCGCTCACCGTTGTAGCAGCTCTGGCCGTCGCCCTGGTCGGCGTCCGGCCCGGTGGCGGCGGCGTCGCAGCCCTTCGACTTGAAGTGGTTGACGACCATCGTGAACGGCTCGCCGCCCTGGACCCTGCGGAAGGTCTGGATCAGCGGAGGGCGCCGGAAGACGGGGTCGGTCGAGGAGCGGGCCTGGCCGACCGGCTGGAGCTTCGCGGGCTTGTAGATGATCGCCACGTGGATCAGGTCCGTGCCGGGGTAGGGGTGGCTCAGCGCCGCGTACGTGCCTGCGCCGACCTCGGCGTTGAGCGCGTCGACCAGCGCCTGGACCGCGGTCTGGCCGTTGTTCTGCACCTCCATGAGGCCGACCGCGTCGGCGTTCATGCCCTTGAGCGCGGCGACCAGCTTGGCGAGCTGCCGCCGCTGCTCCTCCGCGGTGCTCGCG
The DNA here is from genome assembly GCF_040689595.1 of Streptosporangium sp. NPDC051023. Classification (NCBI taxonomy): domain Bacteria; kingdom Bacillati; phylum Actinomycetota; class Actinomycetes; order Streptosporangiales; family Streptosporangiaceae; genus Streptosporangium; species Streptosporangium sp. NPDC051023. The sequence goes on from NZ_JBFBCE010000034.1 coordinate 12,915, forward strand.
CCGCGCGAGCCCAGGGTGGTGAACCAGTTGAGGGTGTTGAAGCTGGCCACCCTGACGTTGCCGACCACCGGGAACGGCACGGGCAGGCGCGGGTTGGTCCGCAGGAAGCCGATCGGCGTGGTCGGCTGGAGCCGGTACTCGCCGAAGCCGTACCCCAGCACGCCGGTGACGCCGAGCGCGGTGTCGCCGAGGCGGACGGCGCGCGGGTCGGTGTAGGGGATCTTCGCGGGGTTCTCCCTGGTCGAGCCGTCGTCGACGAGCAGGCTACGGCGCTCGTTCGCGGCCTCGCTCACGCCGGGCCTGTCGGTCGCCTGGAACAGGCGTCCCTCGGAGGAGAGGGTGACCTCGCCGTAGCGGCCCAGGTTGTAGTGGTCGGTGACGGTCAGCGGCTCGGGGAAGGTGACGAGCATGCTCTCGACCGGCTCGAAGGTCGAGCCCTCCGCGCGAGGCAGGCGCTGCCTGGCCGGGGCGACGGTGCCCGTGCCGCAGACGTCGACGGCGGTGACCGGCGACAGCTCGGTCCAGCCGTTGTACTCGACGACCTTGCCGGTGACCAGCACCCGGTCGCCCGGCTTGACGTCCTTGAACGAGGCGCGGGCGTAGGCGAACAGGCCCTCCGAGGTCGCCGGGTCGGCGTCGGGGGTCGCATCCTGCAGGAAGAACCCGCTGAGCTGGTCCGTCTCCTGGAAGTCACCGGTCACGACACCCTCGACGCGAACCGTCTGGCCCACCAGCGGGCTGGTGTCACCGCTGCCCTGCACCTGGGCGATCTGGTGGGTGGCCGGGGTGTCGCACGGCTGCTCTGTCGGGGTCGGAGTCGGGGTCGGAGTCGGCGTCGGCGTCGCGGTGGGTTCCCCGGTCGGGGTCGGGGTCGGGGTGACGGTCGGCGTCGGGGACGGCGTCGGCGTCGGCTCGCCGGTGGGCGTCGGGGACGGCGTCGGCTCGGCGCCACACGGTGCCGGGGCCGTGGCCCCGTTACGTGGTGCGGGAGCCGCGCTCTGCAGGTCGGTGCCGTTGACGTCGGTGTCGGCGCAACCGTGGTCCGCGCGCAGCGCGGCGGTGCTCGCGGAGAGGGCGGGGGCGGCGGTGCCCTCGAAGTAGTTCGCCGTGCCGTACCCGACGAGGTCGGCGATCAGTGCCGTCTGCTCCGGCGTGCAGGGGGTCGAGCCGCCGTTGCAGGCCAGGCCCTGCGCCGAGCGGACCAGGACGACCTTGCCCGCGGTCGCGCTCATGTTGGTCGCGCCGGTGCTGTCGGGAGCGGGCAGCGGGGCACCGTTGGCTCCCCCGCCGAGCTGGACGAGGTGGTACTGGCCCGGGGCCAGCGTGCCGGACAGCGGCACGACCGGGTTGGCGCCGAAGGTGCCGGTGCCGGTCGCGCTGCCGTACTGGACGGACCAGCCGTCCAGCGCGACCGGTGCGGCGCTGCGGTTGAACAGTTCGACGAAGTCGTTGGTGAGCGGTGCGCCGGTGTTGCCGCCTCCGCCGTAGACCTGGCTGATGACGACGGTGCCCGGCTCCGCCAGGGCGGGGGCAGAAGTGAGGGCCGTGACTCCGGCGGCGGCGACGCCGAGGGCCGCGAGGGCGGCGAACGCCCGGGATAAAGCACGCATGACCGGGAGCGTAGAGCTCGCTTGATCAGTCGACACTTACTTGAAAATGGATAGAGGATGAAATCAGGGAATCTTGACACTTTGTGTTGACTAAAGGCATCAGTTATAGCTTGCCTTGACGTAGATCTCGCTTAACGCTTCGTCTGGGGTATCACTGATTTATGAGAACTCTGGACGTGGGTTGGGTGACCTGCGCCGCCTCCCCTGAGTGCGCGGGATCGGCCCGGCAGCCCTACGGACGCTGCCTGGCCCATCTGGAGCATCACGAGCTTGACGAGGTCGTCCGCGGCCTGTCACCAGGCTCCGCGGTCGATCTGCGGGGCACCGTCGTCGGCAAGGACCTGCTTGAGCTGGTCCTGGCCGCAACCCATGGCCATCTTGGCAGGGCCAGGTTCGATCTGGCGGCCTTCCCCGAGGACGTCAGGTTCTGCGACGTCGTGTTCGGCGCGGACGCCTCCTTCGACCAGGCCCGTTTCGATCGTCTTGCCTCGTTCGTCGGTGCGCGCTTCGCGGGGAACGCCTCCTTCAGGGAGGTCAGGTTCGCCAGGGAGGTGTCACTGCACGGCATCGCCGTCACCGGGCACGCCGCCTTCGACCGGGTTTCCGTCGGCAGGGACGCGCTCTTCAGCGCGGCGAGCTTCGCGCGGACCGCGTCCTTCGAGAGCGCCGAGTTCCACGATTTCGCCACCTTCGACGGCACCCGGTTCCGCGGTGACGCGACCTTCCGCGGCTGCCGGTTCGGCAGGGCGGTCTCGTTCAGGAAGGCGGAGTTCGGCGGCCTGGCCGGGTTCGAGGCGACGCGCTTTTGGGCCGGCGGCTACCTGACCCCCGTGACGGTCGGCCGCCGCCTCAGCCTGGCGGGGGCGTGGGCGGGCAACGGTCTCGACCTGGCCACCCGCGACTGCGCGGTCGACCTGCGGCGGATTTCGGTGACCGGGCGCCTGGTCGTCCGCCTGGACGGCGCGGTCGCCGACCTGGAGGGCGCGACGCTGCGTGGCCAGGCGACGGTCAGCGGGCAGGGCGCGGCCGCGGTGACCTCCCTGCGCGGGGTCGAGGCCGAGGCGCTCGAGCTGAGCTCCGTCGACCTGAGCACCTGCCGCTTCACCGGGATCCGCACTCCGGAGCGGCTCAGGCTGACCGGCTGCGCGTTCGCGAACACCCCGCGCGGTGTGCGGTTCGCGCCGCGCTGGCCGCCGCTGCGCTGGTGGACCCCGCGGCGCACCCTGGCCGACGAGCACGCCTGGCGCGGGTGGTCCGGCGCTGAGGCGGAGGCGCCCACCCCGCACCGGCTCGCCGTCCTCTACTCCCGGCTGCGCGCCGGGGTCGACGACAAGGCGACCGCGGCCGACTTCGCCTTCGGCGCCATGGAGATGCGCCGTGCCACCAGTCGATCCTCAGGGCGCTGGCTGCTGTCGCTCCACTGGATCCTCAGCGGGTACGGCCTGCGGATGGGACGCGTCCTCGGATGGTTCGCCCTGCTCGCGGCGATCATGGCGGGCAGCATCCTGATGAGCTCGGCCTCCCACGCGGCACGCCGCGCGACCGCCCCCAGAGCGCCGCTGCCCTCGATCCAGCTCTCGCCGTAGCGGGCGACCCGATTCCCGGGAACCGGTCGGCTTCCCGAGAGGCGATTCCTGGAAAAAGGCGCTCGCGGGGGCGCGAGGCGGCGGGTTCCGGGGCTTCTCAGGGTTGTTCCCGATGCGCCGGACCCACCTCGACCACGACGATGTACGGTAAAGGCCGTACAAGGCCACGCGGGTGGAGGTGGGTATGGCCGAAGCCGGAGTCATCGACGACTACGTGACCGGGCTCAGCCGTACGCTCAAGGGACCGAGAAGACCGAAACTCGACCTGGTCACCGAGGCGCGCGACAGCCTGCTCGACGCCGCGGAGGCGCTCGAGCACGACGGGCTGGGCAGGGCCGAGGCCGAGCTGGCCGCCGTCGAAGAGTTCGGCTCGCTCGAGGAGATCGCACCCGGCTACCAGGAGGCGCTGTCGATCTCCGCCGGGCGGAGGCTGGCCGCCGTGGTGTTCGTCAGCGTGCCGCTGACCACCCTCGCCTGGAGCGTGGTCTGGCGTTTCTACCCCGAGGCCCCGGCGGCGTACGCCCAGTGGCCCGGCTGGTACCGTCCGGTCTCCTGCGGCCTGGACGTCCTCCAGCTGTTCGTCGGCCTGCTCGGCGGGGCCGCGCTGTTCGCGCTCGGCCGGGGGCTGCGCAGGATCCGGCGGCCCCGGCTCGTCACCCGGGCGCTGGCGGTGCTGGTCTGGACCATGCTGCCGATCACGATCGGGCTCGGCCTGATGCTGATGTACGGCTATCACCATCCGGCGGGCCTGTCCGCCTATCCGCTGAGCCTTGGCGCCGAAGCGCTGAGCTTCGTCTTCACGTTCACGCAGCTGTACTGCGCGACCCGCTGCCTGACGGGCACCCGCAGGCGCCCCGTCCCGGCACAGGCGTAGCCCGGAGGGCTCAGGCGCGCTGTCCCGGTGCGGGCCGGGGCTCGAGCACGCTGCCGATCACCCCGCTGAACTCCCGCCACGCCGCGCGCTCACCGGCCAGGGCCTTGTGGCCCGACGAGGTCAGCCGGTAGGTGCGCCGCTTGCGCCCGCCGACCGTCGCCCACTCGCTGGCCAGGTATCCCGCCTGTTCCAGGCGGCGCAGCGCTGGGTAGACGGTGCCGGTCGGCACGCTCAGCGTGCCGCCGCTACGGGCCTGCAACGCCTCGATGATCGCGTAGCCGTGCAGAGGCTCGTGCTCAAGCACGGATAGCAGCAGGGCGTCCATGTGCCCGCGGAGCGCGTCGGTGTTCACACCGCACCCCCCGCCCGCCGCGGGACGGCGGAACCCGCGCGATCGCTGTGGTTGTCGGCTCGGTCGCTCACGCCCTCACCTTACCTCTCTATAGACAGCCTACATGTAGGCGTTCTACATGTAGAGTGCCTATAGGTAGACAGACACAACAACGGAGGTGAACCCGTGGACGTGCTCGACCTGGCCCGGACACAGTTCGCGGTGACGGGAAGCCTTCACTTCCTGTTCGTCGTGCTGACCCTGGGCCTGGCCCCCCTTGTCGCGATAATGCACACCCGCCACACCGTGACCGGCAGGCAGGACCACGAGCGGGCGACCCGCTTCTGGGGCCAGATCTACGTGATCAACTACGCGCTCGGCATCTTCACCGGCCTGGTGATGGAGTTCCAGTTCGGCCTGAGCTGGAGCGGCCTGTCGGAGTACGCCGGGGACGTCTTCGGCGCCCCCCTCGCGATCGAGACGCTCGGCGCGTTCTTCCTGGAGTCCACGTTCCTGGGACTGTGGATCTTCGGCTGGCGCAGGCTGCCCGCCTGGCTCCACCTGGCGTGCATCTGGCTGGTGACCCTGACCGCGTACGCCTCCGCCTTCTGGATCATGGTCGCCAACTCGTTCCTGCAGAATCCGGCGGGAGCCGTCGAGCGAGGCGGCCACCTGGTCCTGACCGACTTCGGCGCGCTGCTCACCAACCCGACGCTGACCATGGCGCTCCCCCACGTGATCGGCGCGGGCCTGTGGGCCGGCGGTTTCACGGTGATGGGGGCCAGCGCGTACCAGCTGTTCAGGCGGACCTCCGAGCGGGAGTTCTTCACCTCCTCGCTCCGCACCGGCGTGCTCGTCGCGTTCGTGGGCTCGCTGATCACGGTCGGCGTCGGCTACGCGCAGTTCGGCGTGGTCGCCACGTTCCAGCCGGACAAGTTCAGCCAGCCGATGGTCGGGCCGGCGCTCGGGATCATGATCGGGATCGGGCAGACGCTCCAGCTCTTCATCATGTTCGTACTGATGCCCGTGCTGTACTGGCTGCCCCGCTGGCGCTGGGCGCAGCCGATCCTGATGGTCATCACCCCGCTGCCGTTCGCCGCCGCGACCGCCGGTTGGCTGGTCCGCGAGCACGGCCGCCAGCCCTGGCTGATCAACGGCAGGCTCACCGTCGCCGACGCCATGTCCCCCGGCCTCACCTCGGGGATGGTCACCGTCTCGTTCGTCGGCTTCGTCGGGGTGCTCGGCCTGCTCGCGTTCGCCGACTACTTCCTGATCGCCAGGACGGTACGGCGCGGCCCCGCCGCGGCCACGCTCGGCGTCGACGCCCCCACCGGCCCCACCGAGCGCGCGCACGCGCTCAGCCTCTAGGAGAAGACCTCGTGGACATCCTCTGGCTCGGCGTGCTCGCCCTGCTGCTGCTCGGCTACTTCGCCCTGGAAGGCTTCGACATCGGCCTGGGCATGCTGCTGCCCATACTAGGCAGGACCCAGCGGGACCGGGACAGGATCGTCTCCGCCATGGCACCGTTCGTGCTGGCCAACGAGGTGTGGCTGGTCGCCGTCGCGGGCGTGCTGTTCGGCGCCTTCCCCTCGCTCGAGGGGCAGGTGCTGTTCGGCCTCTACCCGGTGGTCGTCGCCCTGCTGCTCTCGTGGATCCTGCGCGACGCGGGCCTGTGGTTCCGCCGCCGTCTCGAGGGGCCCGTGTGGCGGGCGGCCTGGGACTGGATGATCTGCGCGGGCTCGTACGGCCTGGCGCTGAGCTGGGGCATGGCCCTGGCCGCGATCGCCGGAGGCCTGTCGGGGCCGCCGATCGGCCTGGACGGGCTCGGCTTCGGGGTCGTGGTCGCCGCGGCCTTCGGCTTCCACGGCTGGACCTTCGCCTCCTGGCTGCTCCCCGGGCAGGTGACCGGTGCGAGCCGCGACGGCAGGGCGCTGCTGGTCTCGGCGTGCGCCGCCGCCCTCCCCGCCGCGGTGCCGCTGGCCCTGCTCTCCCCGTGGGTGCTGGAGCACGCCGCGCCCGCCGGGACACTCGGTGTGCTCAGTCTCATAATCGTGCCGTTCACACCGGTCATGGTGGGTGCGCAAGTATGGACATGGCGCACGTTCGGTCGCAGGCGTGCAGCCGACCGGATGCCGTCGTTCTTCTAGGGTTCGCATGCACAAGGATCTTCTACGGCTTGCCCGCGGCGAGCGGGCCGTCCGCCGCCACCTGGCGCTCTGCCTGGCCGCCGCGGTCCTGGCCGGGCTGCTCGTGCTGGTCCAGGCGGAGGTGCTGGCCGGGGTGCTGTCCGGCCGGTTCGCCACCTCGGCGCTGGTCGTGCTCGCGCTCGTCGTCGGCGCCCGCGCCCTGCTCGGCCTGGTGCAGGGCGTGGCGGCGGGAAGCACGAGCACCGGGGTGAAGTCGGCGCTGCGCCACCGGCTGCTGTCGCGGCTGCGGGAGCTGGGTCCCGCCCGACTCGCCACGCACCGCTCGGGAGAACTGGTGACGCTGGCGGGCCGCGGCCTGGACGCCCTCGACCCCTACCTGTCCGGCTATCTCCCCGCGGTCGCGGTCGCGGCGGTCGTGCCGATCGCCGTGCTCGTCCGGCTGTTCGCGGCCGACCTGGCCAGCGCGGTGATCGTGCTCGTCACACTGCCGCTCATCCCCCTGTTCGGCGCGCTGGTCGGCATGCGCACCAAGGAGGTCACCGAGCGGCAGTGGCGAGCGCTGTCCCAGCTGGGCGGGCACTTCCTGGACGTGGTCAGGGGCCTGCCCACGCTGCGCGCCTTCGGCAGGGCACGCCACCAGGCCGAGGTGATCGGGCGGGTGGCCGAGGCCCATCGCGAGGCCACGATGCGCACGCTACGGGTGGCCTTCCTGTCATCGCTGGTGCTGGAGCTGGCGGCGTCGCTGTCGCTGGCGCTGGTCGCGGTGCCCGTCGGCCTGCGGCTGCTGTCCGGGTCTCTGGAGCTGCCGGCCGCGCTGCTCGTGCTGCTGCTCGCGCCCGAGGCGTACCTGCCGCTGCGCAACATGGGCAACAAGTTCCACGCGGCGATGGAGGGGGTCACGGCGGCCGACGAGGCGTTCGCCGTCCTGGAGGGACGGGCGGAGTCCCTCGCGACGGACGCCGTGACCAAGGGCGCGCCCGAGACCGAGGACGCGCCCGGAAACGGGGCCGGAACCGGGAACGGGGCCGGAACCGGAAACCTAGCCGGAACCGGAGGCACGACCGCCCGGCCGGCGACCGGCTCTCCCGTGCCGGACAGAACCAACGCGAACAGCACGGACGAGGACCGGCGGACCGGCGAGGCAGGACAGGCCCGGGCCCCGGGTGGCGCGCCGGAGATCCGGCTGGAGAACGTCACCGTACGCTATCCGGGACGCGAGGAGGCGGCACTCGATGACGTCTCCCTGGTGATCTCACCGGGTGAGCGGGTCGCGCTGGTCGGCGAGAGCGGTGCGGGCAAGAGCACCCTGCTGCACCTGCTGCTCGGCTTCGTCACCCCGGACAGCGGCCGGATCCTCATCGACGGCGCCGAGTTCACCGGCGACGACTCCTGGCGGGAACGGCTGGCGTTCGTGCCGCAGCGGCCGCACCTGTTCGCCGTCTCGGTCGCGGACAACATCCGCCTCGGCTCCCCCGCCGCGACGATCGAGGAAGTACAGCGGGCGGCACGGGCGGCGCACGCCGACGAGTTCGTGCCGGCGCTGCCGGAGGGCTACGAGACGGTGCTCGGCGAGCGCGGCGCGAACCTGTCCGCCGGGCAGCGGCAGCGGGTCGCGCTCGCCCGCGCCTTCTGCCGCCCGTCCGCCGACCTGCTGCTCCTCGACGAGCCGACCGCGCGGCTCGACGGCCGGAGCGAGGCGGCGATCGTGGCCGCGACCCGTGAGCTGTCCGAGGGCCGTACCGCCGTGATCGTGGCCCACCGGCCCGCGATGATCGACCTGGCGGACCGGGTGATCCGGATCGCCGAAGGGCGCGTGGTGTCCGCCGAGCTGATCGGAGAGTCTCGATGACGAGCATGAGAGGGCGGACGGCTCTGGCCATGGCGGCGGGGGCGGCGGCCGAGCTCGCCGGGCTCGGGCTGATCGGGTCGGCGGCGTGGCTGATCACCAGGGCCGCCGAGCAGCCTCCACTGGCCGCGCTCAGCGTGGCGATCGTCGGCGTCAGGGCCTTCGCGACGAGCAAGGGCGTCCTCAGGTACGGCGAGCGCCTGGCCGGGCACGATGTCGCACTGCGGGCCCAGGCGACGACCAGGAAGCGGCTCTACCGGGCGCTCATCCCGGCGGGGCCGCTGAACCATCGGGGAGCCGACCTGCTCAGCCGGATGGTCGACGACACGGACGCGGCGCAGGACCTGCTCGTGCGCTGCCTGCTCCCCGCGGTCGCGGCGCTGGTGACCGGGGTCGCCGCGGTCGTGCTCGGCCTGTTCCTGCAGCCCTCGGCCGCGCTGGCGCTGCTGGCCGGGCTGCTGGTCGCCGGGGTGGTGATCCCCGCGGGAACGGCGACGGCCGCGCGGCGCTGGTCCGCCAGGATCGCGCCCGCGAGGGCGGAGCTGGCGGCCGGGGCCGCCGATCTGGTGCACGGCTCCGCCGACCTGGCCGCCTACGGCGCGGGTGGCCGCGCGCTGGCCGCCTGCGCCGAGGCCGACGCCCGCCTCGCGGCGCTGGAACGCCGCCAGGCCAGGTCGAACGCGGTGGCCACCGCACTGGGAATGCTCACCCAGGGCCTGACCGTGCTGGCGGTCGTCTGGATCGCCGCGGGCTCGGGAACAAGCCGGGTCGCCACGGCGGTGCTCGCGCTGACCTCGCTCGTCTCGTTCGAGCCCGTCCTGCCGATGGCCGCGGCGGCGGAACGGCTGACCGGCGTGCTCGCCGCCCTCCGCCGTCTGAAGGAGGTCCGCGCGACCCCGTCGGCGGTGACCGAGCCCGCGCGACCCGTCCCCGTCCCCGAGGGGCCGCCGACCGTCGAGATCGACGACCTGGTGATCCGGCACGGCCACGGCCGTCCCGCCGCGCTCGACGGCGTCAGCCTGACCCTCACCCCGGGCAGGCGCGTCGCCCTGGTCGGCCCGAGCGGCGCGGGCAAGAGCACCCTGCTGTCGGCCATGATGCGCCTGGTCGAACCCGAGTCCGGCACGATCAGGCTGAACGGGGTCGAGCTCGGGGAGCTTTCCTCAGACGACGCCAGGCGGGTGATGACCGGGCTGACCCAGGACCCCTACGTGTTCCGGGCGTCGCTGAGGGACAACCTGCGCCTCGCCGGGCCGGACGCCGATCAGGAGGAGCTCGCGGAGGCCGTACGGCGGGCCCGGCTCGACCGGTGGGCCGAGCGGACCGGATGGGACACCGTACTCGGAGAGGACGGACGGACGGTCTCGGGCGGGCAGCTGCAGCGGCTGGCGCTGGCCAGAGCGCTGCTGAACGCCCCTCCCGTGCTGCTGCTGGACGAGCCCGCCGAGTCCCTGGACGAGGCGACCGCGGACGCGCTCATGGCCGATCTGCTGGACGCGACGCGCGGCCACACGACGTTGCTGGTCACGCATCGCCTGCGCGGGCTCGAAGGGGTGGACGAGATCGTCGTGCTGGAGAACGGCTCGGTCGTGCAGCGGGGCACCCACGAGGAGCTGGTGGGCGTCCCTGGCTACTACAGCGACCTGTGGCGCTCCGAGGCACTGACCGCCGGGCGCTGACCGCCTTTCCGGCACCTCACCGCCGTATCCACTGACCATCCAGGTCAACGCCGAAATGGCGGCCGGTGAGAGCGGCGTTGACGGCACCCGGGCATGGATGGTGTGACGGGTGCGCCTGTCAATCCAGCCTGACGGCCTCCTTGAGGAAGACGATGCCGTCGATCGTGTCGAGCTGGGCTGGGTCCAGCGGGATATAGGCGAAATCGCGGGAGATGCGCGAGGCTGGTTTCGTGACGGCCTCGGCCAGGCGGCGGGCGTCGATGAGAGAGTGGTCCCACGGGAGCGTGGACAGGATGCCCTCGACGGTGTCCGGGGGCGGGGTGTCGTCGCCGACCGTGCCGAAGGCGGAGACCAGGAAGGCGTACCGGTCGCCCAGGTGCGCTTCGGTGATCGCCCCCGCGCTCCACCACTGCAGCGTCTGGTCGCCGAAGCGCATGGAGCTCTTGTTCCGCTGCAGGTGGAGATTGTGGGTGAAGACCAGTGCCGGGCCGTGCTGGGCGACGGCATGGAGGTTGGCGGCCATCATCGCGTCCCGCAGTCCCGACAGCCGCGCCACCCGTGCCGGGGACGTGTCGGCCATCCAGTGGTGGTAGCGGAGCAGGCCGGTGGCGGTGCGCCCGTACAGTGCCGCCCGCTCCCTGTCCTGCGCGCTCAGCTGCGGTGTCTGCGTATCGAGCAGCGCCACCAGGTCGTCGGCGATCAGTCGCAGCCGCTGGGCGTCGGCGGACTGGCCGATCGACTGGGACGGGTCCATGACCGTGGCCTCGTTCGTCCACCGGTCGTCCGGGCCGAGCAGCGTGTCGAGGGTCTCCCTGGTGCAGGGGAGCGGGCCGTCGAGGAGGTCGCAGAGGGCGGTGAGCGCCTGGCGCGGGCTCTCGGCCCAATACTCCAGCGGGCCGTCGAAGCCGAAGAACCGGAGCTTTTCATCATGTTCCTCGTTGTACGCGCGCATCCAGCGTACGAGCTCGCGGTTGGCCGGAGGCAGGCCGAAGCGGTGACTGAAGCCGCGTTCCATGACATCGTCGAGCGTGCCCGCGCCCGTCGTGATGTGGTCGTCCACCACGAGGCCCCTGAGGCAGTCGCTCTCGATGGCGAACGACCGGTAGCCCTCGTGCTCGACCAGATACCGGAAGATCTCGTTGCGCAGCTCGCCCAGTTCCTCCACGAAGTGCCTGGCTTCGCCCAGGCCGAGCAGCAGGGGCTTGGCGGGAAGCGACCGGAGGAACGCCGAGACGCCCACGCCGTCGAACGGCCGGGCCGTGTCCTTGATATCCATGCCCTCAACGGTATCGTTGAACTTTCGGTGTAAACTTTGCCGCGAAAATTCCCGCTCTCATCGTGACGAACCTTCAATCAGTGATGCATCCATGAGGCCGGTGGACCCAGCGTGCGAGCACGGCTTGTCCAGCCCGGGCGATGACGCCGCCGACCCGGACACCCACCTCCGCGCCCGCGATCAACCGGGTGACGGCTCGCCGTAGCCGTAGAAGGTCTGGGCCATGAGGGGGCGCCCTGGCTGTGAAACAGGGAAAACAGCTGAAAACAGATGCGCCGCCGGGGTCCGCAGCGTCCCCGGCGGCGCATCGGCTCCGATGGGACTACTGGTCGGTCTTCTCGACGAGGGTCGCGGTCACGGTCTGGGACTTCCCGTCGCGGACGTAGGTGATGGTCACCTTCTCCCCCGGTTTGAAGCCCCTGACAGCGCCGATCACGGTGGCGGCGTCGTCGACCTGGGTCTCGTTGATCTTGGTGATCAGGTCCCCCTGCCTGATCCCGGCCTGGGAGGCCGGGCTGCCCTCGGTGACCTGGCCGACCAGGGCGCCGCTCGTGTCACCGGTGGCATCGGCGAGGCTGACACCCAGGAAGGCGTGGGTGACCTTGCCGGTGTCGATGAGCTGCTTGGCGACCTGCTTGGCGGTGTTGATCGGGATGGCGAAGCCGACGCCGATGCTGCCCTCTCCGCCGTTGGTGGCGATGGCGCTGTTGATGCCGATCACCTCTCCGGACGCGTTGACCAGAGCACCGCCCGAGTTCCCCGGGTTGATCGCCGCGTCGGTCTGGATGGCGCCGCCGATGGTGGTCGGCCCGCTGCCCTGTTGCTGCTGCTGCATGCCGCCGCCCCAGCCCGGCGGGAGCTGCTGCCGCTGCTCGCCGCCGACGGTCAGCGTGCGGTTCAACGCGCTGACGATCCCGGCGGTGACCGAACCGGACAGGCCGAGCGGGCTGCCGATGGCGAGCACCGAGTCGCCCACCTTGATCTTGTCGCTGTCGCCGATCGTAGCCTTGGTCAGGTCGGAGACGTTCTCCGCCCGGATGACGGCGAGGTCGGTCGCCGGGTCGGTGCCGACGACCTTCGCGGTGGCGGTCTTGCCGTCGCTGAACTTGACGGTCATCTGACTGTCCCCGCCCGCCTGGCCTCCCAGCGTGACCACGTGGTTGTTGGTCAGGATGAGGCCGTCGGCCGACAGCACGACGCCGGATCCGTCACCGCTGCCGTTGGCGGTCTTGACCTCGATGGAGACCACCGCGGGCTGAACGGCCTTGGCGACGTCGGCGACCGTGGTCAGGTTGCCGACCGGCCGTACCGCGGGCGCCGAGGAGGAGGCGGAGGAGGCCGCGACCGTGCTCGCCCCGCCGAACGAGGTCGCGACGAGGGCCCCTGTCACTCCGCCGCCGACGGCCATCGCGGCCAGCGCCAGCCCGACGCCCAGCTTCTGCCCGGCGCTGAGCGAGCTTCGCTGGGCGGGCACCTGGACGGGTGCCGCGGGCGCGTCCGGAACCGGGTTGATCAGTGTCGGCTGCGGCCCGGTCTCCTTGTCCGACGCGTAGCCGCCGACACGCGGCGGCACCTTGCCGAACTGGCTCCAGCCTTCGTTCCCGTGGGTCGCCTCGGCCGCGGTGTTTTCCTGCTCATTCTTGTTCGGGTCCATGTCTTCCCCCACGTCCTGCATCCGCTCGTGGACTGTCGGAGCGGCGACCGGCGGTTCCGGTACACCAGAACCATGCCTGACCGGGTGTAAGAGCAGGTTAAGAGGATGATCGGGGTCGGCCGATTCCCCTCACGGGGCCTTTATCAGCCGTGCTCAGAGACGGTCAGCAGGAGGCGAAAACACAAAAAAACCACCTCTCGCCGGGTCTCCCGCAGGTGACCGCCGAGATCGAAGCGCCGACGCGTGACCGTCGGAGATCATCGGACTCGGCTGACCGAGGGGAGCCGGCGGGATGGCGCGCGCTCAGAAGGTGAAGCCCTCCTCGGACCTCCCCGTCCCGCGTGTCCTGTCCAGTTCGGCCTTCAGGCCGGGCAGCAGGCGCTCCAGGGCCTTGTGCCATTCACGGTGACGCCCCGGGTGTTCGACTGCGGCTCCGCACGTCCTGCACATGGGGGGCTGGGTCTGCGTCATCGAAACTCCTTAAGTGTGGAGACCCGGTCCTTCAAGGCCGGGAGGAAACGCGGCACGACGCCGCAGGTTTCGGTAATCCCGTTCGGCGACGCGGAACCGTCACCTGCCCCGGCAGACGAATCCAGAACCATATTCTGCGAATTGCCGGAGACGGGTACGGCGGCGGCCCCGCCCACGTGCGGCAGCCGTACGGCCACGGCGAGGAGCGAGGTCATAGGGCCACGTCCCGGGAGGCGAGGGCTCCAGGAGGGACCTCGCCCACCGGGGTCACCACGATCCGCCTGCCCGGCTCCTCATACCCGTGCTCCGTCAGCCACATCAGGATGCCCGGCCCCAGGTCGTCGAAGGTGACGGGAGAGCCCGGCGAGAAGATGTCCCTGCCCGCGGCCTGTCCGGCGTCCCCCTCGACGATCGACAGGGTGTAGGTGGTCATGGCGGCCCCCGCGCTGTAGTCGTTCCCCGCCGGATCCATACCCAGGTCAGGGAGCGTCCGACCCACCCGCCCGGGCACGCGCGCCGCAACCGCTTGCTCCCTGGCGCACGGAACCGGGCGGCGCCAGGCTCGGCCGGGCGGCGAGAAGCGGGCGGCGTGAAGGGGGTGGGAGACGACCGAAGGCCGTGACCCGGGGCAGGGTCACGGCCTTCGGATCGCGCGGGCCAGGGTTCAGTTGGCGGGGATGACCGCACCCTTGTAGGTCTGCTCGATGAACTGCTTCACCTCGGGCCCGGCGAGCAGCTTGGCGAGCTTGACCACCTGCGGGTCCTGCTCGTGGCCTGCGGCGACCACCAGGCCGTTCACGTAAGGGTTGCCCTCCGCCTTCTCCAGGATCAGCGCGTTCTCCGCGGGCTTGAGGCCCGCCTCGAGCGCGTAGTTGCCGTTGATGACGGCGGCGTCCACGTCCTCGAGGGACCGGGGCAGCTGCGCGGCCTCGAGCGGCTGGAACTTCAGCCCCTTGGGGTTGGCGGTGACGTCGCGCTCGGTAGCCGAGGTGCCGACGCCCGCCTTGAGGGTGATCAGGCCGTTGTCGGCCAGCAACTTCAGCGCCCTGCCCAGGTTCGTGGCGTCGTTCGGCACGGCCACGGTGGCGTTCTGCGCCAGTTTGCCGATGTCGGTGATCTTCTTGGAGTAGAGCCCGAGGGGCTCCAGGTGGACCGGCTGCAGGAAGGTCAGCTTGGTGCCCTTCGAGGCGTTGAAGTCGTCGAGGTAGGGCTTGTGCTGGAAGAAGTTGGCACCGAGCCTGCCCTCGCTGAGCTGCACGTTCGGCTGGACGTAGTCGGTGAACTCGACGATCTCCAGGTTCAGGCCCTCCTTCGCGGCGAGCTTGTCCTTGACGAACTTCAGGATCTGCGCATGCGGGACGGGGCTGGCGCCGACCTTGAGCACCTCGGCGGCGGGGCTCTTGGCCGCCGCTCCGGTGGTCGTCTCGGTCCCGGGCGAGCCGCAGGCGACCAGCGAGACAGCCAGGGCGGTGACCGCGGACGCGATTCCTATGAATTTACGCATGGTGCGCTCCTTGTGGGTGTGAAAAACCAGGGCCCCCGCTTGTGGCGGGGTCCCGGGGGGAGGGGGAAAGATCAGTTACGTGTGAGACGGCGGGCGACGGTGTCACCCAGGGTCTGCACGAGCTGGACGATGACGATCAGTACGACGACGGTGATCACCATGAGCGTGGTCTCGAAGCGCTGGTAGCCGTACCGGATGGCCAGGTCGCCGAGCCCGCCGCCGCCGATCGCCCCGGCCATCGCCGAGTAGGAGATCAGCGCGACCACGGTCACCGTGAGCCCCGCGACCAGACCGGGCATCGCCTCGGGGAGCAGGACCTTGCCGACGATGGTTGTACGGCTCGCGCCCATCGCATGGGCCGCCTGCACCTTGTCAGCTCCGACCTCGCGCAGTGCGGTCTCGACCAGCCTGGCGAAGAACGGCGCGGCGCCGAGGGTCAGCGGGACGATGGTCGCGACGGTGCCGATGGTGGTGCCCACGATCAGGCGGGTCAGCGGAATCACCGCGATCATCAGGATGATGAACGGCAGGGAACGGCCGATGTTGACGACCAGCGCGAGCAACCGGTTCAGCGCCAGGGAGGGGAACAGGCCGCCTCGGTCGGTGACGACCAGGGCGACGCCGAGCGGCAGGCCGAGCAGCACGGTGAACAGGGTCGACCAGACGACCATCTGGGCGGTCTGCCAGGTGTTCTCCCACAGCAGCGGGGCCATCTCGTCCCAGGTCATGTGATCTCCTTCGTCGGCGCGGGCGAGGCGGGACGGGTGCGGGACGGCCCGGTCACCGGCTCTCCTCGACCAGCAGGCCGCGCTCGGCCAGGTAGGTGAGGGCGGCGGCGCGTTCGGCGCCGGTGAGGCGCAGGCGCAGCCGTCCCGCGGAGACGCCCGCGACCTCCTCAAGCGCGCCGCCGAGGATGTTGACGTCCACGTCGAACTTGCGGACCACCTGCGAGACCACGGGCTCGTCCGCCTGCCCGGTGAAGGTGATCGTGACGTTGCCCGGCTCGGGAGCGGGGAGCGGGAAGAGCTCGGCGGCGAGCCGGGAGCCCGGCCTGGCCAGCAGCTCGGGAATGGTCCCCGACTCCTCGATCCGGCCGCCGCGCATGATGGCGACCGAGTCGCAGATCGTCTTGACGACGTTCATCTCGTGGGTGATCAGCAGGATGGTCAGGCCGAGCTCCCGGTTGAGGCGCTTGAGCAGGGCCAGGATCGACTGCGTCGTGCCCGGGTCGAGCGCCGAGGTCGCCTCGTCGGACAGCAGCACGGAGGGGTTGCCCGCCAGCGCGCGGGCGATGCCGACCCGCTGTTTCTGACCGCCGGACAGCTGCGCGGGGACGGCCTTGGCCTTGTCCGCCAGCCCGACCAGCTCGAGCAGCTCGGTGACCCGCCTCGCGCGTTCCGCCTTACCGACGCCCATGACCTCGAGCGGGAAGGCCACGTTGCCCGCGACCGTACGGGAGGACAGCAGCGCGAAGTGCTGGTGGATCATCCCGATCCGCTGCCTGGCCCCGCGCAGCTGGGCCTCCCCCAGCGCGGTCAGCTCCTGTCCCGCCACGGTGACCGTACCCTCCGTTGGGCGTTCGAGGAGGTTCACGCAGCGCAGCAGCGTGCTCTTGCCCGCACCGCTCTGCCCGAGCACACCGAAGATCTCGCCCTCGCGGACGTGGAGGTCGACGCGCTCGACGGCGGTCACCTCGCGGCCTCGGTCTCGGTAGACCTTCCGCAGGCCTGACACATCAATCACAGCTGTTCCCCAACATGAACGGATCGAAAGAAAGGGTTCGGGCGGGGAGGAGCTAGCGCGTGCCGGGGTCGAAAGGGAGATGGCTCAGGCGGCGCAGGACGAGGTGGTCCGCGGGGCAGATCATGGTTTCTGGGCCTTCGTGAGGAGAACGGGCGGGGGCGAAGCTCAGCGCGTTGAGCACATACAGCTCATGGCGCACATGCCGGGCATCTGGCACATGCGCTCGCCAAGAGACACGACCCGGCCCTGCGGGGTCGCGCCGACCTGGTTCACCACGTTCACGTCTGCGTTCAACACGAGCCCGGCCTACCCGCATTCCCGGTATTTCATGTGATCCCTATCACGCCGATAGGAGATTCTCGCCTCCGTGGGACCGGGCACGACCGTCCGGAGAGCGGCCACCTCCGGCGAACGGCGAACGGCGAACGGCCCGCCCTCCCAGAAAAGGGAGAGCGGGCCGTTCTGAGGGACGGTCAGGCCGCGGCGTGCTCGGCGACCTTGGCCGGGGTGAGCGCGATCTCCAGGACCTCCCGCACGTCGCTGACCGTGTGGACGGTGAGCTCGTCGCGGACCGCCTGGGGGACGTCGTCCAGGTCGGGCTCGTTGCGCGCCGGGATCAGCACGGTGGTGATCCCCGCCCGGTGGGCGGCCAGCAGCTTCTGCTTGACCCCGCCGATCGGGAGCACCCTGCCGGTGAGGGAGATCTCGCCGGTCATGGCCACGTCGTTCCTGACCGTACGGCCCGACAGCAGCGAGGCCAGGGCGGTGGTCAGGGTGACGCCCGCGGAGGGGCCGTCCTTGGGAACCGCTCCCGCGGGGAAGTGGATGTGCACCGAGCGGTCCTTGAGGGACGCGACGGACAGCTCCAGCTCCGCGCCCCGCGAGCGCAGGTAGGACAGCGCGATCCTGGCCGACTCCTTCATGACGTCGCCGAGCTGGCCGGTCAGGGTCAGCCCCGTGTCTCCGGTCTCCGGGTCGGCGAGCGACGCCTCGACGTACAGGACGTCGCCGCCCGCTCCGGTGACCGCCAGGCCGGTGGCCACGCCGGGCACCGCCGTACGCTGGCTGGACTCGGGGAGCGACGACTCCGGCACGTGGCGCGGGCGGCCGAGGTAGGGGACCAGGTCCCCGACCGTCACGGGCAGCTCCGCCTCGCCGAGGGCGACGTTCGCGGTCACCTTGCGCAGGATCCTGGCGATCGAGCGCTCAAGGGACCGGACACCGGCCTCACGGGTGTACTCACCCGCGAGCCTGCGCAGGGCGTCCTCGTCGACGGTGACGTCCTGCGCGGTGAGGCCCGCCTTGTCGAGCTGGCGCGGGAGCAGGTGGTCACGGGCGATCGCGACCTTCTCGTCCTCGGTGTAGCCGTCGAGCGTCACGATCTCCATGCGGTCCAGCAGCGGCCCGGGGATGGCCTCGAGCACGTTGGCGGTCGCCAGGAACAGCACGTCGGACAGGTCGAGCTCGACCTCCAGGTAGTGGTCACGGAAGGTGTGGTTCTGCGCCGGGTCGAGCACCTCGAGCAGCGCGGCGGTCGGGTCGCCCCGGTAGTCGGAGCCGACCTTGTCCACCTCGTCGAGCAGCACGACGGGGTTCATCGACCCCGCCTCGCGGATCGCGCGGACGATCCGGCCCGACTGGGCGCCGACGTAGGTGCGCCGGTGGCCGCGGATCTCGGCCTCGTCGCGGACACCGCCGAGGGCGACGCGGACGAACTTGCGGCCCATCGCGCGGGCGACGGACTCGCCAAGGGAGGTCTTGCCGACCCCGGGAGGACCGGCAAGCGCGAGCACGGCGCCGCTGCGGCGCCCGCCGACCACGCCCAGGCCCTTCTCCGCCCTGCGCCCGCGCACCGCGAGGTACTCGATGATGCGGTCCTTGACGTCGTCGAGGCCGGTGTGGTCGGCGTCGAGGACGGCGCGGGCCGCGGTGATGTCGTAGGAGTCCTCGGTCCGCTCGTTCCACGGGATGTCGAGGACGGTGTCGAGCCAGGTGCGGATCCAGCCGGTCTCGGGGGACTGGTCGGAGGTCCGCTCCAGCTTGTCGACCTCCTTGAGCGCGGCCTCACGCACCTTCTCCGGCAGGTCGGCCGCCTCAACGCGGGCGCGGTAGTCCTCCTCCTCGGTCTCCGGGGAGGAGCCGTTAAGCTCGGCCAGCTCCTTGCGGACCGCGGCGAGCTGCTGACGGAGCAGGAACTCGCGCTGCTGCTTCTCCATGCCCTCCTGGACGTCCTTGCGGATCGTCTCGGCCACGTCGAGCTCGGCGAGGTGCTCGCGCGACCACTCGACCAGCTTCTCCAGGCGGTCGGCCGGGTCCGCGGTCTGCAGGATCTCGGCCTTGCGCTGGGTGTTCAGCCAGGGGGCGTAACCGGAGTTGTCGGCCAGGATCGACGGGTCGTCCATCTTGTTGACCGCGTCGACGACCTGCCACGCGCCCCGCTTCTGCAGGATGGTCGTGGCCAGCGCCTTGTACTCCTTGGCCAGTTCCTCGGCGCGCTCCCCCGCCCTGGGGACGTCCATCACGGTCGCCTGCACCCACAGGGCCGCGCCCGGCCCGGTGGTGCCGGAACCGACCCGGACACGGCTGACGCCGCGCACCACGGCCGCGGGCTCGCCGCCCGGCAGCCTGCCGACCTGCTCGACCACGGCCCTGACGCCCACGGGACCGTATTTTCCGTCGATCCGGGGAACGAGCAGCACCTCGGGCTTGTTGTCGGCGAGTGCCTGAGCGGCGTCGATCGCGGCCCGGACCTCGCTCTCTGACAGGTCCAGCGGGACGACCATGCCCGGCAGCACGACCTCGTCGTCGAGGGGCAGGACCGGGAGGATCAAGCTCTCACTCATCTGCACTCCAAAGGTTGAGTTATACCGACTCAATTAATGAGAGCCCTCGATTGTTCCCGGACTTGAGCGTGTTCGCTGTGAGCGATCGTAATTGTGTAATCGAGCAAGCTGGCGACTGTACCTCCCAGGTGTGAGGCCGGGGATCACCCCTGGGTACGACGCCGGCCGGGGCGCGGCTGCCTAGGCTGGGCGGGTGGAACTGCCCGCCGGTCTCGTACGGCTCGCCCAGCCGCTGGCCCTGGCGGTGGTCACCGGGCGGGCCGATCCCCCCTTCCCCCGCTCCCGCCGCCTGCGGATACCGATCCCCGCATCCCTGCGGCTGTTGCCGTTCCACGCCGTCGACCTGATCGTGGTGGCCAATCTGCTGGCCTTCTGGCTCGTGTACAGCGGAGGCATGGGCCCGCTCCTGGGTGATGGGAGGCTCACGCCCTTCTATCCCGGGTGGTGGCTCTCCCTCGCCACCATGGCGTCCTCCGTCCCTGTCCTGCTGCGCGAGCACTGGCCGCTGACCGCCTGGCGGATCGCGCTGGCGGGCGTGTTCGTCACCGCCCCGATCCAGGACACCCTGGACGGCATGGGCGGCCTGCCCGTGCCGCTCCCCGCGGTCGTGACCTACCTGCTCGTGGTGTACTCCGTCGCGGTCCGCTGCGAGCGGAGGATCACCGTGGGCGTGTGGATCGTCTCGATGCTCGTCATGGCGCTCCTCTCCTCCGGATTCGACGAGATCGCCATGGCCGCGATCCTGCTGAGCGTCACCGCGCTTCTCGGCTACAACGTCCGGACCAGACGGCTGGCCGCGAGCCTCCTGGCCGAGGAGGAGCGGCGCAGCAAGGGGGCCCTGACCGCGCAGGCCGCGCTGGAGGAGCGGGCCAGGATCGCCAGGGAGCTGCACGACGTCGTGGCCCACCACATGTCGGTGATCGCCATCCAGGCGGAGGCCGTACCGCTGCAGGCGGCCGGGGACGCCGAGCGCCTCGAGGAGGGCCTGCGGGAGATCCGCGCGCTGTCGCTGTCGGCCATGACCGAGATGCGCCGGGTGCTGGGCGTGCTCAGGGACGAGGACGGGCACACGGACACCGCGCCGCAGCCGGGCCTCGGCCGTCTGGAGGAGCTCGTCGGCACCGCGCGCTCCGCCGGGCTCACCGTGACGCTCAGCCTGGGCGGCGACCTGACCGGGCTGCCGACCGCGGCGAGCCTGTCCGCCTACCGGATCGCGCAGGAGTCGCTGAGCAACGCCATGCGGCACGCGCCCGGTTCGAACGTCTCGATGAGGATCGACCGGTCCATCGCCGAGTTGCGCATCCACGTGGCGAACGACGCCGGAGACGCCCTGCGCCACTCCCCCACGAAACCTGGACACACCGGGCACGGGCTGATCGGGATGCGGGAGCGGGTCTCCATGCTCGGCGGGAGGTTGTGGGCCGGGCCCGTCGGGACGGGCTTTGCGATCACTGTCATACTGCCGATCATGGAGGAGGCGTGACGATCCGGGTGCTCATCGCCGACGACCAGGGGATGGTCAGGACCGGGTTCACCGTGTTCCTCGGCTCGCAGCAGGACATCGAGGTCGTGGGCGAAGCGGCCGACGGCCGCGAGGCCGTGGCCAGAACGGCCGAGCTGCGGCCGGACGTGGTGCTGATGGACGTGCGGATGCCGGTCATGGACGGCCTGGCCGCGACCCGGGAGATCATGGCGTCCGGGGACCCCGCGCCGAAGGTCCTGATCCTGACCACGTTCGACCTCGACGACTACGTCTACGAGGCGCTGCGGGCCGGGGCCAGCGGTTTCCTGCTCAAGGACGCCTCCGCGCAGCAGCTCGCCGAGGCGGTCAGGGTGGTCGCGGCCGGGGAGGCACTGCTGGCCCCCTCGGTGACCAGGCGGCTGATCGCGGAGTTCGCCCGCTTCGGGCCGCGCCGCCCGCGCGGCAGGCTGGACCACATCACCGAGCGCGAGACCGAGGTGCTCGTTCTCGTCGCCCAGGGCCGCTCGAACCAGGAGATCGCCGCCGAACTGCTGCTGTCGGAGCAGACGGTGAAGACCCACGTGGGCCGGATCCTGGCGAAGCTGAACCTGCGCGACCGCGCGCAGGCGATCGTGCACGCCTACGAGACGGGCCTGGTCAGGCCGGGCGAGTGAGCGCCGGGGGGCGTCTCCCCCGCCTCTGAACGCCGGGAGGCGTCTCTCCCCGCCTCGTTCGCGTCCCGGCGCCCCACACCGCCCGGCAGCCCGCGCCGCCCGGCGGCCCGTCCCGGTCTCCGGCGCCCGGTCTCCCCCCTGGGGTTGACGCGGGAAGTGCGCGCTCCGGGGTGACGTGAACGACGGACCCCGCTTCCTAGCCTCTTGCCCGGTTCCCCGACCGTCCAGGAGGCCCGCATGTTGCGTCACGTGTCCGCGGTTGCCGTCGCCGCCGCGCTCTCCTATCTGATCGTCCCCGCTCCCCACGGCGACCGGATCGTCAGGGTCTACGGCGACCTGCGTACAGCCGAGAACGTCGCGGTCATCGTGCCGGGCTCCGACACCACGGCGGCCACCTTCGACGGCGGCAGAGCCAAGCCGTACAGCACCCCGGGGGGCGGCGCCAGGGCGGTGCTGGCCGAGGCGCGGGCGCTGGATCCCGGAGCCGGGCTGGCGGTGGTCGCGTGGCTCGGGTACGACAGCCCGGCGACCGTCAGCCTCGGGGTGCTGACCGAGGAGGCCGCGGAGGCCGGAGCCGCAGGCCTGCGGCGGTACGTCGCGGAGAGGCTCGGCGGGAAACGGGTCACCCTGCTCTGTCACAGCTACGGGTCGGTCGTGTGCGCCAGAGCCGCGCCGGGGTCGGG
The DNA here is from genome assembly GCF_040689595.1 of Streptosporangium sp. NPDC051023. Classification (NCBI taxonomy): domain Bacteria; kingdom Bacillati; phylum Actinomycetota; class Actinomycetes; order Streptosporangiales; family Streptosporangiaceae; genus Streptosporangium; species Streptosporangium sp. NPDC051023. Next base: position 35,298 of record NZ_JBFBCE010000034.1, read on the forward strand.
CGTCGCGGGCGTGGCGGTCTTCGGCAGCCCGGGGCTCGGTGTCTCCTCCGCCGCCGGGCTGGGCGGCGTCCCGCTGTGGGCGGGCAGCGGCAGCCAGGACTGGATGCGCCGGGTGCCCAAGCTCAGGCTCGGGCCGTTCGGCTTCGGCCCCGACCCGGCCGCCCCCTCCTTCGGCGCCCGCCTGTTCGCGACGGGCGCCGCCGGGCACAGCGACTACCTGAGGCCCGGTGGCGAGTCCCTGCGCAACCTCACCCTCATCGCCCTGGGCAGGACGGGTGAGGTGTCCCGTGGCTAGTCCGGGAGCCGGGGCCGCGCACCGGCCAGGCGTCGCCGCCAGGATCGAGGCCGCCACCCCCGAGGGCAGGGACCGGGGGGTGGACGCGCTGCGCGCGCTGGCGATCCTCGGGGTGGTCGCGGGGCACTGGCTGGTCACGGCCTGGGAGCGCGGCCCCGGCGGGACGGTGCACATCACCAGCCCGCTCGTCTATCTGGGGGCGCTCTCGCCGCTGTCGTGGGTGTTCCAGACACTGGCGGTCTTCTTCCTCGTCGGGGGCTACGCGGCGGCCAGGAGCCTGCGCTCGGCGGGCGAGGGCCGGGGCGGGGGCGCGGCCTGGGCGCGGGCCAGGCTGGGGCGGCTGCTGCGTCCCGTCGGGGCGCCCGCGCTGGTCTGGACGGGGATCGCCGTGGGCATGGCGCTGCACGGCATGCCGGGCGGGACGATCAGGGCGCTGCTGCTCCCCGCGGTCGCGCCGCTGTGGTTCCTGGCGGTGTTCGCCGCGCTCAACGCGGCCACTCCCCTGTTGCTGGCACGGCCGGGCACCGTGGCCGCCTGCGCGGTCGTGGTCGTGCTCTGCGTCGACCTGCTCAGGTTCTCGCAGACCGGGCCCGAGTGGCTGGGGTGGGTGAACGTCGCGGCCGGGTGGCTGGTGCCGTACACGCTCGGGGTCCGCTGGGCGAACGGCGCGCTCGCCTCGCGCCGGACCGCGGCCGGTCTGCTGGCGGCGGGCGCGGCCGGGGCCGTGCTGCTGGTGGCCCGGTTCGGGTATCCGGTGAGCATGGTGGGCGTGACGGGCGCGAAGGTCTCCAACCTCAGCCCGCCAACGCTCGCCGCGGTCTGCTTCGGCGTCGCCCAGGTCGGGGCCGCGCTGCTGGCGCGCGGGCCGCTGGCCCGGCTGATGCGGCGGCCCCGGCTGTGGGCGATGGTCGCGACGGCCAACCTGGGCGCGATGACGATCTTCCTGTGGCACCAGACCGCGCTGCTCGTGACCGTCATGGCCGCGCTGCGTTTCGGCGACGTTCCCGGGCTGCTGGGGGCGCCTGCGGACCCCGTGTGGCCGCTGTACCGGCTGGCCTGGTTTCCGGTTCTCGCCTTGATCCTCTGCGCGGCGATCGCCGCGGCGACGGCGGTTGCCCGCCTCACCAGGGGGCACTTTAATGACATGGTGTCATCATCAGCTTGACGAGGGCGCCCGATCTTTGTGACACTGTGTCATTAAAGGCCCCTTCAACGCGGAGTGAACATGAGTGAGCCGCCGTTCTCCGAAGTGCTCAGGAACGCCACCTGGAGCAGCCACGAGTCCGCTGAGGACGAGAGCTACCTCAAGGCTCTGATGGAGGGACGGCTCAGCGCCGAGGCCTACGGCGAGATGGTCGCGCAGCACTATTTCGCCTACGTCGCCCTCGACAATGCCTCGAAGGCGCTCGCCGACGACCCGGTCGCGGGGCCTTTCGTCTTCCCCGCGCTCTACCGCGAGGAGGCTCTGGTCCGCGATCTGGAGACGATCTATGGCTCGGGCTGGAGGTCGAGGATCGAGCCCTCCATGCCGACCAGGACGCTGGTCGCCAGGATCGAGCAGGTCGCCTCGTGGCCGGGCGGCCACATCGCGCACCACTACACCCGCTACATGGGCGACCTTTCCGGCGGGCAGTTCATCCGGATGGAGCTGCAGAAGATCTACGGCTACCAGCGGGACGGCGGCGTCGACTTCTACCGCTTCGACGAGGTCGGCAGCCTGCCCCGGTTCAAGAACGACTACCGCGCCCGGCTCGACGCGCTCCCGGTCGACGAGGCGGAGAAGCAGCGGATCATCGGCGAGACCAGGCTCGCCTACCAGCTCAACACCGAGGTGCTCGCCGACCTCGGGCGGGTGATGCGGGCCGAGCTCGCCGCCTGATCGGCTCGCGGCCGAACCGCGGCGCCGTTGCTGTGCGACGATGGGGACATGCCCCGGATTTCGGCCGCGACGATCGGCGAGCACCGCGCCCAGACGCAGGACCGGATCCTGCAGGCGGTCTCACGCCTCTCCCGCGACCAGGGCATCGACACGATCTCGATGACCGACGTGGCGAGCGAGGCCGGGATCACCCGGACCGTCCTGTACAACTACTTCCCCGACAAGGCGGCGTTGCTGCTGGCCTTCACCGAGCGGGTCACGGGTTACTTCATCGAGAGCTACGAGCGGGAACTCCCGCAGGACGCCTCCCCCGCGGAGCGCCTGCGGGTCTTCGTCCGCCTCCAGCTCGCCGGACTGCTCGCCCATCCCCATCCGGGCCCCGCGGACCTGTCGGCGGCGCTGGGCCCGGACGCCTACCAGCGCCTGGCCGACCATGTGGAGCCGATGCAGCGCATCCTGACGGGGATCATCGAAGGCGGTGTGGCGTCCGGCGACTTCCGCACCCCGGACGTGACCGCCGCGGCCCGCATCATCCTCGCCGTCATCGGCGCCGAGCGGGTGCCGCTGCTCAGCGGTGAGATGACGCCGGAGGACGCCGAGACGATCGTCTGCGAGTTCGTGCTGCGCGCGCTGGGCGCCTGAACACCCCGGCGTCGCTCACCGCGACGAGCCCGGCCATCAGGATCGCGATCAGCGGCAGCGGCACCGGCGTCAGCGGGGTGAGCAGGACGGCGAGCGCAACGACGGGGAAGCCCGCGTCCGCCCGGCGGCCCCGATGGTGCGGCCTGAGGTGCACCAGCCACACGCTGAGCACGAAAACGGCCACGGGGACCGCGACCGCGGCCCCGGCGGCGAGATCGCCGATGTGTGCCCGGCCCGTGTCGTGGTCGACCACGACGCCCAGCCCCGCGCCGACGGCCGCGGCCGAGGAGAAGATCAGGTAGTGGCCGTACCCCCATGGGAACGAGACGCGGTTGGAGGTGAGGATGCGCTCGGCGGGCCGGGCGAAGTACACCCACCACATCGCGAAAACGATCACTATCCCGCTGAGGGCGACCGACAGCAGCGCCGTCGTGACGATCCCCCGTTCCAGCCCGGTCTGGATCGCCGTGGTGGCCGCCAGAACCGACTCGCCCAGCACGATCAGCGTGAACAGCCCGTAGCGTTCGGCGATGTGGCCCGGGTGCCACGCGGTCTGCTGGAAGCGCTCCGCCCACAGCGGCACCGCGAGCTCGGCCAGGACCAGAACCAGGAAACCGGCGAGCCCCGCCTCTCCGGGCAGCGCCAGCCTGGCGATCCATCCCGCCTGCACCACCGTGATGCCGATCGCGTAGCGCGATGTGCAGGCGCGCCCGCCGGGATGCTCGCGGGCGGCCCGCGCCCACAGCCCGACCATCGCCAGGCGCATCACCGCGTAGCCCAGCGTGACCAGCCCGAAGTCCTGTTCCCCGAACGCCCGCGGCACCCCGGCCGCCAGGATGAGCACCCCGGCGATCTGCGTCAGGACCAGCAGCCGGTACAGCACGTCGTCGGTGTCGTAGGCGGAGGCGAACCAGGTGAAGTTCATCCAGGCCCACCAGATGGCGAAGAACACCATCGCGTAGCCGAGGACCCCGCTCCCCGCGTGCCCCTCCGACAGGGCGTGGTGCAGGCTCGCAGCCGCCTGCGCGACGCCGACGACGAAGCACAGGTCGAACAACAGCTCCAGCGGGGTCGAGGCACGGTGTCCCTGCAGCGGGTCACGGCCGGCCATGACGCTGCGCCAGACGGGCCTGCCGGCGTCGGATTCGCTCATCGATGCTCCTGAGAGAGGTCGCTGCAGGTCTAGCACGTCATCGCCGAAAGCGGCAAAGAGGGGTCCGGAAGCAGAGGCGGCGACCGTGGACCCCGCATTGGGCCCCGCATGCTCGACGGTCCCCCCTCCCAACATCCCAGGTCCAGGCACCGGATTCCATCGGGACCGGGTCCTGGCGGAAAGGGATGAAGGAATGTCGGTGGCGGCCGCTAGTTTTCGATCACCCCCGATTCGAGGAGCTGTGAGATGTACCGCCAGGGAGACATCCTGATCGTGCCCGTCGGCGAGGAGACCGTCCCCGCCTCGGTCGTGACCTCGCCGTCCGTGCCACGCGACGCGCGGGGCCGCCTGGTGCTGGCCCTGGGCGAGGCCACGGGACACGCCCACGCGGTGGTCGGCCAGGGCAGCCTGGTCCGCGGGCCGCGGCCGATGGACCCCGCTTTCCTTCATCTTCCCTCGGGCGGGCGCGTGGTCCACGAGGAGCACGCCGCGATCTCCCTGCCCAAGGGGTGGTACCACGTGCTGCGCCAGCGCGAATACGTCCCGGGCGCCTTCCGCGTCGTCGCCGACTGACATCCGACTCCCTCCCCGCCGCTCTCCCGAGGACGCCTCGGGACAGCGGGCCCCTTCACCCCAGGAGCACCCGAGCATGACCGTCACCAACGAACTCGCAGAAACGCTGAGCGCGGCCACGCTCCGCTGGCAGGAGGTGGCCTTCCAGGCAGGCCCCGCCGACCGCGACCGCGCCGAGGAGGGAGTACGGCTCGCCTACCGGATCGGCGGCCTGGCCGAACCCAGGCAGATCGTCTGGGTCCGTTCCCCGGCGGAGGGCGCGAGGATCGCCGCCGCGCTCGGCGCGGTCCAGGACGGCACCGGGCCCGGCACGGAACAGCCCGGGCGGCGGGACGGCGGGGCCGGGACACTCGACACGGACCCGCACGAGGCCGGGGCGCTCGAGGCCGGGGCGCTCGACGCGGGCAGGCCGGTCCGCGCCGAGGTGCGGACCGGGCCGTGGGAGCGGGCCAGGGCCGACGTGCACGCCTGGCTCGGCCCGGAGGGCTGGCCGCTGGCCTGGTCCCTGACCGGAGGGGCACTGTGGGAGCCGGTGAACAGGCTGGTCACCCGCGTTCGCGGGGGCGTCGCCGCGGCAGGGGAGTCGGAGGCCGCCGGGGCCAGGATGCGCGCCTCGACCCTCGACGCGGTGCTGGGCCAGCACGACGCCCCCTGGCTGTCGCTGTTCGACGCGCTGGGCAGGCCCGAGGTCGAGGGGCTCGTCCAGGTCGCCGAGTCCGCCGGATGGTGGTGGCCGTTCGAGCGGGTCGCACTGGTCTGCGAGCGCCCGGCCGAGCTGCACCGCGACGGATCGGACCGCCTGCACGGCACAGAAGGGCCCGCGCTCTCCTTCCCCGACGGCTTCGCCCTGCACGCCTGGCACGGCATGCCGGTGCCCGCGGATTTCAGCGCCTCCATGGCGGGCCTGACCCCTCATCGCATCCGCGCCGAGGAGAACGCCGAGCTGCGCAGGGTCATGCTGGAGCATTTCGGCTACGACCGCTACCTCGCCGAGTCGGGCGCGACCCCGCTGCACCGCGACGAGACCGGCGTCCTGTGGCGCATCGACCTGTCAGAGGACGAACCGGTGGTGATGGTCGAGGTGGTCAACTCGACCGCCGAGCCCGACGGCACGTTCCGCACCTACTGGCTGCGCGTCCCGCCGTCGACCCGCACCGCCCGCGAGGGGGTCGCCTGGACCTTCGGCTTCTCCGAGGCCGACTACCACCCGGTCAAGGAGACCTGAGGGATCCTCTCCAGGATGCCCCCGGCGAACACGTCGTAGAGGCCGGTCGGCTCCAGATGGACATAACCGATGTGACAGTCGCACAGCGCCGCCGGGCAGGCCCGGGGGCGCAGGGCCGCGCGGAAAGAGCCGTCGTAGAGGTTGCCGAGGACGGCCGGGACGAAGTGACAGCGCCGTACGGTGCCGTCACCGGCCACCGAGATCACGCTCTCCCCGGTACGGCACGGCTGCCCGGCGCTGCGGTGCGGTGTCCGGCTGTAGCTGAACAGCGGGTCCACCTCCGACCAGCGGGCCGCCTCCACGTCGGAGTAGAGGTGTCCCTCGGCGGCGTTCACCCACAGATACACCTCGGCGGGCAGATCCGCGCGGAGCCTGAGGGAGTGCTCCAGGTGCTCCGGCAGCCCGACGACGCCGACACTGAAGCGCACTCCGCGGTCGAGAAGGTCCCGGCACCTGCCGAGGAAGCGCTCATAGCCGACCTGCCCGGGGTGATAGGTCACCCAGAGGGCGAGCGTGTCCAGGTCCGCCTCGGCCAGCCAGTCGGGGCGGCAGCTGAAGTTGGTCTGGATGGCGACCTTCCTGACGTGCGGAAGGTGGCTGAGCTCCACCATCGCCCTGCGGTACCACGAGCGGGCCAGTCCCTCGCCCCACGGCGTGAACAGCACGGAGACCGGGTGACCGCATTCGCTCACCCACGCCGTGAACCGCTCGAGCGCCGCCCGGTCCTGGCGTAGCTGCGAGGGGGTGTCGCGGCGCTTGGCGAACGGGCAGTAGGGGCAGTCGTAGTCGCAGCTGGACAGCGGCCCCCGGTACAGGATCGTCAGATGTCCGGGGTCGTGGCCGCCCAAGGGAGGGGATCGGCGGGCGAGAACGGGGTCGTGCTCCTCCCCGGCAGGAGACGGACGGGTGTCGTGGTCTCCCCCGGCATGGGGCCTACGGGCGAGGCCGGGATCGCCCGCGGGAAGGTGCCACGGCCCTGCGTTCACCGCGTTTCTCCAGCATGGATGCCCCGTCCTTCAGGGCGGGGAGGAAATGTGGAACGGTCCCTCATGGTGTTCTCCGGATTTTCTCGGCGGGGCTTGCTACGGTGATGGAGCTGGCGATAACCAAGCTGGCGTTGCGTGTTGCGTGACCGCCCCAGGGCATGGGGTGGCAGCGCGGGGAGCCCTCCAGCCGCTGGGCGGGGCTGTGAACCGCGAACCACCCGGCTTCGGCCGGGAATCCCGGTCCCTTGGGGCCGGGAGGATGTCAAATTCACCACATTCCTCCAGCATGGATGTCAACGCTGCTCGTATCCGGCCATCAGCTCGCGCACCCGCGCCGAGAACAGCCAGGGGCCGATCGCGTCGGAGTGGGCGAGTCCCTCCGGGGTGAGCCGAAGACGGGGCTCGCCACCGGGCGGGAGGCCGGGGAGGCGGGCCGTACCCGCGGACGGCTCCCGGCTCTCCGGTTCGAGCCAACCCCTGGCGGCCAGGAGCTCCAGCTCCCGGCCGAAGTCGGCCGACACCTCGGCGCCGAAACGCTCACGGTAACCGCCCTGGTCCAGCCCCTCCGCCTGGAGCAGCGACTGGATCAGATGGCGGCGGCGCCGTTCCGCGTCGTCAAGATGGAACCCCACGTTCGCGAACGCGAACTCCTCCGGGGCGAGCCGTACGTAGTCGTCGATGATCCCGCGCACCTGGCGAGCCCCGACCGCGTACTCGTAGGAGTAGTGCAGGCCCGAGGTGTAGGAGCGGGCGCCGCAGCCGAGACCGACCATGCCGTCGCTCTGGCAGCGGTACTCGGTCGGGCCGGAGGATCCCGGCAGCCGGAACATCCGCATCGACACCTGTTCGTACCCCGCGGCGAGCAGGTGGTCGCGGCCCTGACGGTAGAGGCCGAGCCGGTGGTCGTCCCAGTCGTGCGCGCGACGGCCGAGACCGGTCAGCGGACGGACGTACAGCGGGTAGAGGTAGATCTCCTCCGGCCGCCAGGCGAGGGCCGCGTCCAGCGAGTGGCGCCAGGACCGCTCGGTCTGTCCGTCGATCCCGTAGATCAGGTCGATGTTGAGCGCCTCGAACCCCGCGTCCCTGATCCGGCCGAGCGCCGCCTCGACCTCCCGCCGCCGCTGCGGCCTGACGGCGGCGCGGGCCTCGGCGTCGATGAAGCTCTGCACGCCGATCGAGATCCGGGTCGTGCCCCGCTCGGCCAGGACCGCGAGCCGGTCGGCCGTCGCGGTCGCGGGCGAGGTCTCCACCGACAGTGGTACGGCGCGCAGGTCGGCGCCCATGACCCGCTCGGTGAGGTCGAACATCCGGCTGAGCTCCGCCGCGCTCAGGTAGGTCGGCGTGCCGCCCCCGACGGCCGCGATCACGAACTCGGGCCCGTCCAGAGCCTCCCGTACGGCACGCGCCTGGTGCTCCAGCGCGTTGAGGTAGGCGGCCACGAGCTCCTCGGGAGCGCCGGTCCTGGTGAACAGGTTGCAGAACCCGCAGCGCATCTCGCAGAACGGGATGTGCAGGTAGAGGAAGAGGCCGCCGAGCGGCTCCCCCGCCCACACCTCCCGGAGCGGGGGCCGGGGATCCAGCGGCCGGTAGGCGGTCTTGTGCGGGTAGGCGTACACATATCCCTGGTAGGGCCCCGTGTCCAGGCTCGTCTCTCCCGCAGGCCCGACATCGGAACCGGAATCCCTGCTCGTCTCTCCCGCCGACCCGGCGCCGGAGCCGGAATCCCTGCTCGTCACCACTGCCCCCGTTCCATCGTGAACTCCCCGTAGGGCACGGTCCAGACGACCTCGTGACCGATCCGGTGCCCGACATGTCCGTCCTCACCGTAGGCGGTGCCGTGATCGGAGCAGACGACGGCGAACCCGGGACGCCGTGCGCTCATCAGGGCGAAGAGCCTGCCGATGTGCCGGTCGACGTACTCGAGCGCGGCGGCGTGGCTGCGCCTGTCGTCGCCGTGCTCGCGGGTGGCCCCCGGCAGGTGGAACCAGTTCGGCTGGTGCAGCGCCGACACGTTGACGAACAGGAAAACCGGCCCGTCCGCCCCGGCGACCGCCTGCTCCGCGCACGCGATCTGCGCCTCGAACGAGGTCGGCGAGGTCACCCCGAACGCCGGGTCCCAGTGACTCTCGGCGAACAGCCCCGGCAGCACGGACCCGAGCGGGGTCAGCTTGTTGAAGAACCCCACCCCGCCGACGCAGACCGTGTGATAGCCCGCCCTGGCCAGCCCGGCGGGCAGGTCGGGGGCGTCGAACACCCACGTGCCCCCGGCCGTCGTCTCGCTGCCGGGGAACGTCGCGGCGAACAGCCGGGGATGCGGCCCGGGGGCGGCCGGGGTCGGCAGGAACCCGGCGAGCATCGCGGCGTGCGCGGCGTAGGTGAAGCTTCCCGGGCTGTGCCGCCGTTCCCACCGGCCGCCGGGCAACGCCCGCTCCAGGGTGGGCAGGCGTCCCGCGGCCAGCGTCTCCTGCGCCACGTCGTAGCGGAGCGTGTCGAGCGTCACCAGCAGCAGGTCGTGGCTGCCCACGATCTCGTTCATGTCCCGCACGGCGCCCACCGCTCCGTCGTCCACCGGTTCCCGTCCATCCGTCTCGTCCCCGCCTCTCATCGCCGCCCCAACGTCTCAGCCGCCCGATCCTCCCCCGACCGGCACCGGTACGGCCGGGCGGAGCCCGGCGGCGCCGGGCCCGGGCGCGTGGCGGCCGAGGATGGCGGCGACCTGGGCCTCGTAGGTGTCCAGGCCCTCTGCGGCGCCGCCGGGCAGGCCGGTGAGCCGGGGCAGCAGGTCTCCGAAGGCGTTGACCTCGGCGATCGCGACGCCGTGCCAGTCGACACCGATCATGAGATCCACCCCGGCGGAAAGACTGCCGGGGAAGCACGCCGCCGCCCGCGCGCAGGCGTCGAGGCCTTTCGCCCATCCTTCGGGCCCGAGCCCGGCGACGACCGCCCCGAGGTCGCCGCGCTCCCCGCCGAGGTGCAGGTTCGTCATGGGGGTACGGCTCGCGCGCACCACCGCGTGGGTCGGTGTGCCGCCGACCACGACCACCCGCAGGTCGATCGTCCTCCCGCCGACGGAGGCCTTGGGGAACCAGCGCTCCACGTGGAGCCCGTCGGGGGCCAGCAGGTCGACGATCGCCGCCACGTCACGCTCGTTCTCGTACGAGCGCACCCGCAGCGAGTTGTACAGCCCGCCGCCGGTCAGCTCGGCGGACGTCACCGCCTTGACCCGGCCCGCCGCGGCCTGCAGGGCGACGACGCCGGAGGCGGAGGAGCCGTGGGCGGGCTTGACGAAGACCCGGTTCCATCCGGTCTCGGCCATCCGCTCGCGCAGCTCGGCGTAGCCGCCGACCGGGCCGGACAGGGCGGGCGGCACCGGCACCCCGGCCGCCGACAGCCTCGCGTGGCACAGCCGCTTGTCGAACATCACCGCGATCTCACCGGGGTCGGCCAGCAACGTCGCACCGGGCGTGCGTTCCACGGCCCGGCGGACGCGCTCCACACCGGCGGTGAAGGCGGTGTGCCAGGCGGCCCCTCCCCCGGTCCTGGCCGGCTCTCCGGGGCCGCGCAGCAGCGCGTCCGCCTCCGCGTCCTCGCCGGGGGACTCGATCCGCACGAGCGTCCCCGGCTCGAGCCGGATGTCCTGCCCTCGCAGCACCGTGCTCCACGGGACGATTCGGGGTTCGCGCAGGCCGTACGAGACGCAGGCCCGCGCGAACATGGTCACCCTGCGTTCTCCGGGGGTGCCGACGACCGTCAGCAGGGTCACTCGGTGACCGCCACGTAGCGCCACTCGTCGTCCGGCCCCAGTTGTCCGGAGAGGTCGACCTTCACACCCGCCAGGACCGCCCCGACCCTGTCGACCATGGAGTCGGTGAGGTGATGGTGGTGCAGGTCGAGGCGCTTCAGGTGGGTCAGCGGCTGCCCGGACAGCAGGGCCTCCGCCCCCTCGTCACCCAGGGCGCCCATCGACAGCGACAACGACTCCAGCCGGGCCACGACCGGCGCGGACGCCACCGCGGCGGCCACCTCGTCCTGGATCTCGCTGTCCTGCAGGCCCAGGTGCCGCAGCGCGGGCAGCCGCTCGCCGGACAGGATCGCCTCGAGGTCCGCCACGGTCGCGTCGCCGCCGTAGTTGCTCACGCCGAGCCAGAGCTCCAGGTATTCGAGCGCGGGCAGGTCGCTGTCGCCGATCCCGCGGACCACGGACGCGGGCAGCCCGCCCGTCTCGCACCTGAGCACCCTGAGGTTGTCGTGCCGGACCAGCGGGAACAGCAGTCCCTCACCGCCGCGCACCTCCAGCCGTTCCAGCAGCGGGAAGGCGGCCAGCAGCGGGGTGACGTCGCTCTGCTGGATCCAGGAGATCTCGCACTCCTCACACGACATGGCCCCGAGGAACAGCGAGCGCAGGGCGGGGAAGCGGTCGGCGTGCTCCGTCAGCAGGCCGACGACCTTGGAGGAGTCGTCTTCGTAGGGCTCTCCCCAGCCGCCGACGATGAGCGCGGACACCTTGGTCGTGTCGACCGTACCGACGAAGTGCCGGAAGCCGGATTCGAAGTCGCCTTCGTCCCAGTCTGCGCCTATCCGCCAAGCCGCCGCCTCCGGAGCGGGCAGCCCCTGCGGATCCTCGTCGTCGCTCTCGGGCGCGTGCACGATGGGCAGGCCGGCGTAAACGCCGTCCCTGAGCGCGTCGACGGCGTCGTCGAACTCGGCGTAGTCCATTCCAGGGGCTCCTGTCAGGCGAAATATGGCAGACCATTTCCTACCAGAGATCACCGACACTTCACGGATCGTCCCTCCGGTCCAGAGTGGATCTCCCTGCCGTGCGGGACCCGAGCTCGCGGCACGATCAGGGGTTCACGCAGGCCGTACCTGACGCGGGCCCACGCGAACATGGTCACCCCGCGCTCCCCGGAGTGCCGACGACCGTCGGCAGGATCACTCGGAGACCGCCACGTAGCGCCAGTCGTCGTCCTCGTCCTCGTCCGGCTCCTCCTGCTCGGACAGGTCGACCTCGACGCCGGAGCCGGCGAAGGCGGCCCTGACCTTGTCGACCATGGGATCGGTGAGGTAGTGGTGGTGCAGGTCCAGGCGCTTCAGATGGGTCAGCGGCTGCCCGGACAGCAGCGCCTCCGCCCCCTCGTCGCCCAGGACCCCCATCGACAGCGACAACGACTCCAGCCGGGCCACGACCGGCGCGGACGCCACCGCCGCCGCGACCTCGTCCTGGATCTCGCTGTCCTGCAAGCCCAGATGCCGCAGAACGGGCAGCCGTTCCCCGCTCAGGATGGTCTCCAGATCCGCCACGGCCGAGTCACCGCCGTACTCGCTCGTGCCGAGCCACAGCGCCAGGTATTCGAGCGCGGGGAACTCGCTGTCGCCGACCGCGCGGACCACGGAGGCGGGCAGCCCGCCGGTCTCGAACCTGAGCACCCTGAGGTTGTCATGACGGACCGGACGCAACAGCAGCCCGGAGCCGCCGCGCACCTCCAGCCGCTCCAACAGCGGGAAGGCGGTGAGCAGCGGGGTGACGTCGCTCTGCTGGATCCAGGAGATCTCACACTCCTCGCTCGCCATGGCCCCGAAGAACAGCGAGCGCAGCGCGGGGAAGCGGTCCGCGTGCTCGGTCAGCAACCCGATGGCCTTGGCCGAGCTGTTGTTGTAAGCACCTCCCCAGTTGCCGACGATGAGCGCGGCGACCTTCGCCGTGTCGAGCGTGGCGACGAAGTGCCGGAAGGCGGCCTCGAACTCCTGCCCGTCGTCGTCCTCCCAGTGGCCGATCCGCCAGGCCGCCGCCTCGGGGGCGGGCAGGTCCTGCGGAAGGGGCTCGCCCCTCTTCGGCACGGGCGTGATGGGAAGGCCGGCGTAAGTACCGTTCCGGAGCGCGCCGTCGGCGTCGCTGAACTCGCTGAGGTTCATTTCAGGGGCTCCTGTCAGGCAGAACATGGCGGAACACGTCCTACCAGAGATCGCCGACATTCAAGGAATCATCGGTTCCTACCGGTAAAGCACAGCTGGTCAGCCATCATGGGGATTATGGACAACGGCCACATCCGGCTCAGCTCGGCCAAGGGCCGCTGGGTCCTGCTCACCACCGTGCTCGGCTCGGGGATGGCCATGCTGGACGGCACGGTCGTCAACGTGGCGCTGCCCGCCCTCGGCGCCGACCTCAAGGCCGACATGGCGGGCCTGCAGTGGACGGTCAACGCCTACACCCTGACCCTGGCGGGACTGATCCTGCTGGGCGGCTCGCTCGGCGACCGCTACGGCAGACGCAAGGTCTTCATGATCGGCGTCGTCTGGTTCGCGGCCGCCTCCGCCCTGTGCGGGCTGGCCCCGAACGTCGAGACGCTGATCGCGTCCCGGGCCCTCCAGGGCGTGGGCGGAGCGCTGCTCACCCCGGGATCGCTGGCCATCATCCAGGCGTCCTTCGTCCGCGACGACCGGCCGAGGGCGATCGGGACCTGGTCCGGGCTCGGCGGGGTCGCGGCGGCCGTCGGGCCGCTGCTCGGCGGCTGGCTGGTCGAGACGGCGGGCTGGCGGTGGGTCTTCCTGCTCAACCTGCCGCTGGCCGCGCTCGTGGTCGCGGTCGCCGTACGGCACGTGCCGGAGAGCAGGGATGTGGAGGCGACCGGCCGTTTCGACGTGGTCGGCGCGGTGCTGGCCGCGCTGACACTGGCCGGGATCACCTACGGGCTGATCGGCCTGCAGCCGGTCCCGCTGGTGGGGGGCGTGCTGCTGGGCGCGGCGTTCGTCTGGCTGGAGATCAAGCGCTCGCCCAACGCGCTCGTGCCGGTCGGGGTCTTCGCCTCGAAGGTGTTCACCGCGGTCAACGTCGTCACACTGATCATGTACGCCGCGATGGGCGTGGTGTTCTTCCTGCTGGTCGTCCAGTTGCAGGTCTCTGCGGGCTTCTCCCCGCTGCTGGCCGGGTCGGCGATGATCCCGGTGACGATCCTGATGCTGCTGCTGTCGGCCAGGTCGGGCGAGCTGGCCAAGCGGGTCGGTCCCAGGATCCCGATGACGGTGGGCATCCTGCTCTGCGCCGCCGCGCTGCTGCTGATGTCCGGGATCGGCAAAGGCTCGCCCTACGTGACGGGTGTGCTGCTCCCGGCCGCGCTGTTCGGCCTGGGCCTGTCGGCGGCGGTCGCGCCGCTCACCGCCACGGTGCTGGCCACCGCGGACGAGCGTTACGCGGGCGTGGCCAGCGGCGTCAACAACGCCGTCGCCAGGACGGGCGGCCTGCTGGCGGTCGCCGCGATCCCGCCGCTGGTCGGCCTGACCGGAGAGGCCTTCCACTCCCCCTCGGTCTTCACCGCCGGGTTCCACATGGCGATGCTGATCGCCGCGGCGATGATGGTGGCCGCCGCCGCGATCACCTTCCTCACCATCAGGGAGAACGTCCTGGCCGACTCCCGTCCGCAGATGTGCTGCCCGGTCACGGCCCCCCAGCTCGGCAGCAAGGAGGCGACGAGCGGGCGGGGTTGAGACAGGCGATCAGTTCGCGACGGCCACCACGGTCTTGACGGTGCCGGGGTCGGCCAGGCATGCCAGGACGCAGTCGGCCAGGTTCTCCCTGGACAGGAAGAACCCTCCCGTGACATTGCGGCCGCGCGCCGTACGGTAGCGGCCGGTGCGGGGCTTGTCGGTCAGCCTCGGCGGGCGGACGATCGTCCAGTCGAGGCCTGAGGCGCGGACCTCCTCCTCCATGGCCCGCATGTCGGCGAACGCGTGCCGCAGGACGCGCTGCAGGAGGGGCTTGACGACCGCCCTGGTCACCGGATCATCGCCCTCGTCGGCGAACGCCCCCGACGCGCTGACCACCACCAGCCGCCGGGCCCCGGCCTCCGCCATGGCCCGCGTGATGCTCCTGGCGGACGTGGCGCACACGTCGGTCGGCCCCCGCCCGCTGTTGGAGCCGAGCGCCGACAGGACCGCGTCCCTGCCCGCCACTGCGGGCCCGATGGCCTCGGAGGACCGTACGTCGGTGCGGACGACGGACAACCGGGGATGGTCGGCGAAGGAGAGCCGCGACGACTCACGGGCCACCGCGGTCACCTCGTGCCCGGCCTCGAGCGCCTGCCGTACCAGACAGGTCCCCGTCCCCCCGCTCGCCCCGAAGATCGTCAGTTTCATCCGTGGGACTTCCTCTCCACGAGGTGTGTGAGCATTTACTCACCACCATGGTGAGTGAGCACTCACTGACATGTCAAATCAACGAAAGTATGGACCTGCATGGAAGTCGTGCGCGACCGATCACCCATGGTCACAATGGTCGATGACGGCGGATACGGGGAGCGTCGCCAACGACACGGAGGGCGAGGAGAGATGGCCGGAGACAACAGGGGAACGCCTCCCGCGTGGGCGGTGCGGGTGCGCGCCGAGCGCAAGGCGAGGGGCTGGGACGTCGGCACCATGGCGCGGTCGCTGCGCCAGGCGGCCGGTGAGCACGGCCGCGACCTGCCCAGCCACGGGGACATCGTGCGGTCGATCCGCCACTGGGAGTCGGGCGCGACCCTGATGCCCAGCGAGCGCTACCGCCTGCTGTACGGCCGGGCCATGGGCATCCCCGAGGCCATCCTGTTCGCACCCGAGCGCACATTGAGCCCGTTCGACGGCACGGCGGACAATGAGGGCCGATCCGCCGAGGAAGCAGGTGATCCTACGAACCGCCGCGACGTGTTCAGAGTGGGACTGGCCGCCGCCCTGGGGCGAGTGCTGGGCGAGGCCGCCGACGAGGCCATGGAGTTCACCCGCAGGGCCGGGCAGTCCGCCGTGGGACGGAGCACCCTCGACCACCTCGAAGTCGTGATCACCGACATCGTCGTGAACTCGCGCCGGAGCTCACCCACAGACGTGTTCACGGTGGCCCGCGCCTACCGCCACCGCGTGGACCAGCTCATCCGCAGCCCGCACACGCTGAGGGAGGGCCGCGAGCTGTATGTCTACGCCGGATGGCTCTCCCAGGAGCTCGCCTGGCTGGCCCACGCGACGGGCGATCCGGTCGCCGCCAACGCCTATGCCGTCGACGCCCTGGAACACGCCCATCAAGCCGGGCATGACGAGTTGTACGCCCACGCGGCCAATGCCCTGATCTCCATCTCGATCCAGGCCGATCGGCCGGACCGCGCCCTGTCCGCCGCGCGCAGAGGACTGGCCAGGGTGCCCGAGGGCCACGCACTGGCCGTATGGCTGAACGCCCAGGCCGCCAGAGCCCATGCCCAGCTCGGACAGCGCGCCGAATGCGAGTCGTCGCTCCGCACGGCCGAGAGTGTCTACGAACGGCTGCCCAGCCGCTCAGCGGGACGTTTCGGCAGCGACAACGACGCCTCGGCCGCCGCCCCCGCGATCCCCAGATGCGCGGCGGCGGCATGGCTCACCCTCGGAGACTTCGACCGGGCACGGAGAAACGCGGAGAACGCGGTCGCCGTCTACGAGGCGAGACCGGCCGGTAAGAGCATGCCCGGCGCCGAAGCCAGCACACGCCTCTACCTCGGCATCGCCCTGGCCTATCTCGGCTCCCCCGAGGAGGCCCTCGCCCTGGGCACGCGCGGTCTCGACTCCCCCCGGATCACCGCCCCCATCCGCTCCCGCGCCACACAGCTCGACCAGGTCCTCACCAAGCGCTACCCCGGGGTGAGCGGCGTTTCGGACTTCCACGAACGCCGCCTGGCCCTCGCGAAGTGAGTGGCATCCACGGCACCGAATCCTCCCATGGGACCGGCATCCTGTGATTACCTTTCCATGACCATGGCGAGCCGGATCCCCGGGGGCCAGTGTGCGCACGCGTGTCCAGATCCTGGTTACGGCATTGACCGGCCTCGCGCTGGCGGTGACCGGAAACCAGGTGATCAACAACGGGCAGCTGAACTGGAACTGGCTGTACCTCTCGCTGGGACTCGCCGTGATCGTGGCGTTCTACGGAATCAGTGCGCCGCCCCCTTCCGCCCCGCGGAGTGTCGATGCGCCGTCCCCGTCCGCCCCGCGGAGTTCCGCCACCGGTCGCCGGTTGAGGGGGACACGCCGGCTCTACCTGCGTCAGCTGCGCGAGGCGGTCTCCGAGATGGAGACGATCGGTGTGAAGACACAGGGCACGTTCGCGCTGTCGATGCGACAGGTCTACGTGGACCTGCTCCTGCGCCCCTTCCCCCCGCACAACGCCTGGAGGCCCGACACCTACAAGCCGGACCCCGAATCCCGGCCGTTGGCCACCTTCCTCGGCGAGGGCCGGGTCCTCACCGTCCTGGGCGGCCCCGGCTCGGGCAAGACCACACTGGTACGGCACGCCGCGCTGAGCCTGTGCGAGCAGGTGTGGTACCGGCGGCGAAAGCGGGTGCCGGTCATGCTCTACCTTCGCGATCACGCCGCCTCGATACTGGGTGACGACCCGCCGGGACTGCCGGAGACCGCGACGGCCGCCGACTGGCTCAAGGGGCGGATATCCGGGAAATGGGTCGAGGAGCAACTGGACCGGCGTCGCTGCGTCGTGTTCCTCGACGGCCTCGACGAGGTCGCGGACGAGCACGACCGTAAACTCGCGGTGGCGTGGATCCGCTCGCAGATCGCCCGTTACCCGGGCAACGACTGGGTCGTGACCTCCCGGCCGCACGGCTATCTGAGCAATCCGATGCCGAACGCCGACGTCCTGGGAGTCCAGCAGTTCTCCAGGAGGCAGATCTCGCTGTTCCTGCGCGGCTGGTACGAGGCGAATGAGCGCCGCGCGCGTGACAAGCCCGAGGCGGCGGTGCGGGCGCTGGCCGGGCGGAACGCCGACGACCTGATCGCACGGGTGCTGGGCCTGCCCGCCCTGGCCGAGCTGGCCGCCAATCCGCTCCTGCTCACCATGATCGCCAATGTCCACCTGTACCGCGGAGCGCTGCCGCACAGCCGCGCCGAGCTGTACCGCGAGATGTGCGACGTGCTCCTCCACCTCCGCCAGGACGCCAAGAACCTGAAGGACGGAACCGGCCTCGACGGACCGAAGAAAGAGGTCGTGATGCAACACCTCGCGGCGCACATGATGCGTCATCGGTTCCGGGACATCACGCTCGACCAGGCCCGCGAGATCGTGGCGGAACCGCTCCGGCTGGTCGCGGAGGAGGGGCACGTCTCCCCTGAGCTGTTCCTGGCGGAGGCGGGCAAGAGCGGCCTGTTCGTCGAATGGGAACGCGGCGTCCACGGGTTCGCCCACCTCACCCTCCAGGAATACCTCTGCGCCGCGCACATCAGGCTGCATCCCGCCAACCACACGTCCGTGCTGACCGAGAACGTGGACGACCCCTGGTGGCGTGAGACCTCCCTGCTGTGGGCGGCGCTCGGCGACGCCACCCCGCTCGTCGAGGCGTGCCTGGACTCGGGAACGGTCCGGACCCTCGCCCTCGCCTTCGACGGCATGGACGAGGCCCGCCTTCTCCAGACGGAAACCCGCGCCCGGCTCAACCGGCTTCTCACTCCGCCAGCCGGCTCAGACGGTGAGCGCACCCGGGAACACCGAAGACTCATCGCCGCGGTGACCGCGTCTCGCGCCTTACGACGGATGATCTGGCTCGACGGCACGACCTCCGTGTGCGCCCAGCCGGTCACCCGGGATCTGTACGCCCTGTTCGCCGAGGACGAGAAAGCCGCGGGACGGCACACGCCGGCGCAGCCGGAACCAACCGGCACCGCTCCCGCCAGAGGCCTGTGGCCCGTCGACGTGACCCGCTTCCTGGCCTGGCTCGACGGGCTCTTCGACGACGGCACCCACTACCGTCTTCCCACCCTCGCGGAACTCGCCCACCCCGGCAGCGAGCTGATCCCGGCGCTTTCCGGCAACACCGTCTGGGCAGGGCCTCAGCCGGTCCTCCACCGGCCCGACGGTGTCGCCTGGCCGTTCCTCCTCGGCGAGGAGCAGCTCTCCCGCTACCCCTCCGTCGTGCTCAGCTACGTGGAGCTGGCCCTGCGCCTGGCACGGGCCACCACGGTACGGACGGCTCTCGAACCCTCCCAGGTCCTGGCCTACACCCACGCCTTCAGGACCGTGCGCACCGAAGATCCGCCGTATCCCCCGCACGTCAGACTGGTCGTGGCCCTCAACCTCGCCCAGGAGCTGGCCCAGGACCTGGTGCTCGGCCTCACCCTGTCCCGTAACGACGTGGGCCGGAGCCTGGAGAGAGCCCGCGACCTCACACGCGACCTCGACCGCGCGCTGGACCTCACCCTCGCACTGACGCCCACCCTCGATCACCTCCAGGACATCGCGCTCGTCCTCGACGAGGTCCGTACTCTCTCCAGAGACCTGGCCGCAGCGAGCGAACAGATGCCCCTGGACCTCGACCAGGCGCTCGGGATCGCGAAGTCCCTCCGTGACGTCCTGACCCGTGCCCTCGTCCGGGCGCTCAACCGCGTGGAGGCCGACGCGCTCACCACGACCAACGACCTCGCCGTGGATCTCGACCGGGCGCTGACACTGTCCCGGGCCCGTGATTTCGACCCCGGCCACGACCGTGACCTCGTGCGGAGTCTCATCCGTGATCTGGTGATCATTCGCGCCGACACCGATCCCGATCCGGGGCTGGCGCTCGCCCGCGACCTGGCCCGCTCGATCGGCCCCTATCACCGGGACCTGCTGGCCACCGCCGCGACCGTCTTCGGCTGCCTGTACCGATGCTGGGCCACGAATCCGGCCCGGCGAGGATCGGGCCCCCGCTGGCCGGGAACGTCCTTCGAGGAATTCCTGACCGGTTTGGTGAACGGCATAGCGGACGAGATGGCACGCCCATCGGTGGATCCGGCGGCCACCTTGCGGCAGGCGCTGGCCGAACTCCAGCGCGCCGTGGACGCCGACGCCCTCCAGGTACGGCGTCTCGTCGAACACGCCTTTGGCCTGGCCGCCCCCATCCTGGACCGAACCGCTCCGCTCCAGCCACGTGTCCTCACCACTGCAGGGGTTGAGATCCTCTCCGCGATCGGTCTGCTCCGTCTTGACGACGACAGACGGACACCCGTGGTGCCCCTGCTGGCGCAGGCGCTCGGCGCGCTCATCGTGGCGGCGGACCCCGAGCCGGCACCGCCGCGGAACGACATCCTGCTGCTGGTCCACACCTGACGACCCCGCCGAGAGGAAGAGAGGAGGAGCATCCGATGATCACATACGCGTTGATCGCGCTGGCGGCGGCCGGGGCGCTGTTGGTCTGCCTTGCCTGGCGTTGGCGCGTCTTGGTGCCGGAGGATCACGTAGGCATCGTTCACCGGCGGGTAGGGCACGTCGATCCGGAGTTCCCGGGCATCTCCGTCGGCACCGCCAACCGGATACGTGGACTCCAGGCACGGACCCTGGCGCCCGGACGGGTGCACTGGGTACTGCCCTTTCTACAGCAGGTGGAGCTGGCCCCCTGCGTCCGGATTCCTGCCGGGCAGATCGGACTGGTGACCGCGCGCGCGGGCCGAAAACGGCCGCCCGGCCGACCTCTCGGAAGGTCCGTCGACTGTGACGACTTCCAGGACGGCCAGGCCTTCCTGGCGCGGGGCGGCGAACAGGGGCCTCAGGTGGCCGTCCTGCCCGATGACATGACGTACTTCATCAACACGAGGCTCTTCGACGTCGTCACCGTTCCGCGCACTCACGTGCCCCTGGGCACGGTAGGACTCGTGACGGCGGTCGCCGGCCGGGTCCGGCCGACCGACCGCCCGTTCGCACGGCATGTTCAGTGCGACGACTTTCAGGACGGCGACGCGTTCCTCGTCAACGGAGGCGAACAGGGCAGGCAGTTGTCCGTCGTACTCGCCGGCGGCACGTCCTACGCCATCAACCCCTTGCTGTTCAAGGTGACGACCGTGAACAATCTTGAGGACTCCGGCGACGGCCTGACCTCCGACGATCTGAGAGAGGTCGCCGTACCGATCGGCTACGCGGGAGTCGTGGTCACCCTCGACGGCGACATACCCAACCGCTCCGACGGGGACATGATCGGACCGATCATCCCGGGGCATCGCAGTTTCCAGCTTCCCTGGGTGTTCCTGGAGCAAGGAGGCGTCCGCGGTGTTCAGGAGGAGGTGCTTTCCGAAGGGGAGACATACGCGCTCAATCCATGGTTCGTCAGGGTCGTGTTGGTTCCCACCCGATATCTGATCTTGGAATGGCGCACCTCGGAGAATTGGGAATCGCTGAACCACGACGCCCATCTCGACGAGATCACATTCTCGGTGCAGGGCCACAGGCTCCGCCTGCCCCTGACCCAGACGTTGCGAATCCCAGCGTCGGCCGCGCCCAGGCTCGTCAGCGCGTTCGGAAGCCCCTCCGGGCTCGGTGGTGTGATCAGTTATCGGGTGACCATGCAGCGCTTCGCCGACAGGGTCCTGGGCACCACCGTCGCCAACTTCCTGCATGGGCTCGCAGCCACCTCGACCGTCGATGATCTCATCGGGCGATACCACCAGATAAAGGTTGAGCTCTCCGACCAGATCCGTGCGAGCTTGGATGAATGGGGTGTCGTGGCCCTCGAAACCGTCATGGGTCCCTTCGAGGTCGAAGACCCGCGGCTGAACGAAACACTCCGTCGCATCGTCGAGACACGAACAACCGAAACCACGAAGTCCCAGTTACTGATGCACGAGAATCAGATCGACGAGATGCGGGTCCGGGCCGAGAGGCGCAGGGCCGCGCTCGAACTCGAAAGAGAGGTGGAGTTACTGGGCTACGACAACGTTGAGATGAGACGCATCATCGGGAAGATCTCCAAAATGCAGGTCCCGATGGCCGTCTCCGCGGACATCAGCGGCCTCCTGGACTACCTGCCCATGACAATCGCGTCCAGTCTGCTCCGGCAGTTGCGCGAACTACGAACCGCCCAGGGGAAGAAAACAGAAGGTTCCCCCGAAAACCCCTCCCAGCTCTGACCGGCGAAACATTCTGCACGGACCACCAGAGCCGGGAAAGGCCTTGGAAACGTCTAGAAGGTGAAGGCCTGGGCGCGGACGCTGTTGTCGAAGTTGGAGACCAGGAGTTCGGGTTCGCCGACCGCGCGGACCTCGGGCAGACGGGTGAACAGCTCGCGGAACATGGTCCTGATCTCCTGGCGGGCCAGGTTGGCGCCCAGGCAGAAGTGCGGCCCGGGGCCGCCGAAGCCCACGTGCCCCTTGGTCTCGCGGGTGATGTCGAAGCGGTCGGGCTCCGGAAAGACGTCCTCGTCGCGGTTGGCCGAGCCGTAGAACAGCACCACCTTGTCGCCCGCCTTCAGGTGCAGGCCACGCAGGTCGTAGTCCTGGGTGACGGTACGGCGGAACTGCATGATGGGCGAGACGTAGCGAACCATCTCCTCGATCGCCCCGCCGATGTGCGCGTCGAAGTCCTCGACCAGGAGGCGGCGCTGTTCGGGGTTGTCGGTGAGCAGCTTGATGCCGTGGGCCATGGTGTTGCGGGCGGTCTCGTTGCCCGCGACGAGCAGCAGCGCGAAGAACGAGCCCAGCTCGCGGTCGGTGAGCTTCTCGCCGTCGACGTTGGCGGTGACCAGGGCCGAGACCAGGTCGCCTCCCGGCGCTTGCGCGCGCTGCTTGCCCAGGTCGATGACCATGCGCTGCAGGGCGAGCAGCGCCAGCATGTTCTGCCCCGCCATCCTGACGGTCTGCGCCAGGCTGGGCCGTACGCCGGTGTAGGCGGTGGAGACGTCGACATGCTGGTGCACCCTGTCGCGAATCTCGTCGGGGATGCCCATCATGTCGCAGATGACATGAATGGGCAGCCGGGCGGCGACCTGGCCGACGAAGTCGCCTGGCCCGGCGGCCACCACGTCGTCGACAATCCTCGCGCACGCCGTGTCGATGTCGCCCTGCAGACCGGCCAGCATCTTGGGACTGAAGGCACGCGAGACGATGCGGCGCAGGCGGGCGTGCCTGGGGTCGTCCATGTTCACCATGGACTCGCCGAACACGTGCTTGACCCAGCCCGGCGGCTCCGGGTTGGTCACCGCGGGCTCGCTGGAGAACACCTTGGCGTTGCGGCTGGCCTCGACCACGTCGGCATGCCGGACCAGGGCGTAGAACCCCTTGCCGGAACGGAGCAGCGGTACTCGTTTCTCCTGGAAGAACACCGGCCGGTCCAGCTCCCGCAGCCGCGCGAACGCCTCGTGGCGCTCCTTGAGCGGGCGGCGCCAGAACCCGAGATCAGCCAGGTCGATTTCCATCAGAGTCTCCCGAGGGGACCGTTGCCTTCAGGCGACGGGGGAATCAGGAGCGGGAGGGCCGTCAGGGCACGAGCGTGCCCTGATCGGGTTGGTCTGCGCATCAGAAATCTCCGATCACCGTGCGTTAGATGTTGTAGTGCTGTTGTAATGGCCGTGTGACTCGTCAGGTACGCACCTCCCCCGGCGCGGCGTATGACTTCGGCTACCACGTCGTGCGGTGTCCGGGGTACCGCCGCCCCGTTCTCGCGGGGCGCGTCAAGACCCGCCTGGAGGGGAGCGGCCGTGCGTAGGTCGTTCAAGTTCCTGCTGCGTCCGACCCGCCACCAGCAGATCGCGCTCGCCGCGTGCCTGGAGGACCACCGTCAGTTGTACAACGGCGCGTTGGAGCACCGCCGTACCGCCTACCGCAAGGCCGGGGTGAGCGTCCGCTACGGTGACCAGTCGGGGGAGTTGAAGCACATCCGCGCCGACGACCCCACCGGGCAGGGCCGTTGGTCGTTCTCCTCCCAGCAGGCCACCCTGCGCCGCCTGGACAAGGCGTTCGCGGCGTTCTTCGCACGGGTCCGCCAGGGCCGCACGCCCGGGTTCCCGCGCTTCAAGGGCAGGGGCCGGTTCGACACGGTCACCTGGCCCAGGGACGGCGACGGCTGCCGCTGGGACTCCCAGCCCGGCCACCCCGCCGCAACGTTCGTGCGCCTGCAAGGCATCGGGCATGTCCGTGTCCACCGGCATCGCCGCGTGCTCGGCACCGTCAAGACGGTCGGCGTCAAACGGGAGGGCTCCCGCTGGTACGTGGTGCTGTCCTGCGAGGACGTGCCCGCCCAGGCCCTGCCCGCCACGGGGGCGGCGGTCGGGATCGACCTGGGCGTCGCCTCCCTGGTGACAACCAGCGACGGCGCTCACCTGGCCAACCCGCGCCACCTGGCCGCCTCCGCCGGCCGCCTCGCCGCGGCGCAGCGGGCTCTGGCCCGCAAGAAGCGCGGCAGCGGGCGTCGCCGTAAGGCCGCCGCCCGGGTGGCGGCGCTGCACGCGAAGGTGCGCCGTCAGCGCCTGGACCACGCGCATAAAGTCGCGCTCGCGCTGGTGGCCGGGTACGGCGTGATCGTGCACGAGGACCTGCGGATCGCGAACATGACCCGCTCGGCGTCCGGCACGCTCAACGCCCCCGGCCAGCGGGTTGCGGCCAAGTCCGGCCTCAACCGGTCGATTCTGGACGCGGGCTGGGGGGTGTTCCTTGCGGTCCTTGCGGACAAGGCTGAAAGCGCCGGTCGCACGCTGATCACGGTGAACCCCGCCCACACCTCCCGCACCTGCGCCCAATGCGGGCACGCGGCGAAGGAGAACCGCGTCAGCCAGGCCGCGT
This sequence comes from Streptosporangium sp. NPDC051023, assembly GCF_040689595.1. Classification (NCBI taxonomy): domain Bacteria; kingdom Bacillati; phylum Actinomycetota; class Actinomycetes; order Streptosporangiales; family Streptosporangiaceae; genus Streptosporangium; species Streptosporangium sp. NPDC051023. Next base: position 59,568 of record NZ_JBFBCE010000034.1, read on the forward strand.
TCCGGTGTACGGCGTGCGGGCACGCCGCGCACGCCGACGTCAACGCGGCGATCAACATCTTGAGGGCAGGGCTTGCCCTTCGCGACGCCGCATAAGCGGTTTGGCGAGAAGCCGCTTTCTTTAGGAAGCGGAGGAGTCACGACCCAATCCTGGCACGTTCTTTACCCGCCCAGCCCACGGAGATCTCATCCCCCGCCGAGCGCCACACCCCACGAGGACCTCATCTCCCGGCGAGCACCACACCCGGGCGAGGGACACGCGGGAAACGCCAGGCGACGGGCGGAAAGTGGCCTGACCTGGCATGTGCCCGGCGGCGGGGAGAGACGGGGCAAACGCCCGCCGCCGGGAACGTCCTCTTCGGCTACAGCTCAGGGGAGACCGTTCCAACGCTCACGGGAGCACCGGTCGCCCGGGTTTCGGGCTTCCCGCGCTCGCGGGCCTCTCGGGCTCCCCCCGAAGCTCACAGCACCTTCGACTTCGCGTTGATGTGGTGGCGGATCGTCTTGGCGAGTCTCTTCACGGAGACGTCCGGATTGTCGGTGACGGCCGCGCCGAACCTCGCCACGGCGGTGCCTCTGCGCGAACCGACCCATCCCCTGATCTTGATGGCCGTCGAGTCTCCCTTGTCGAGAGAGGAGATCATGCAGACCAGGGTCCGCCGCTTGACGGAGCACTTGACGCTGCGCGGCTTGTCGATCACCTTGACCCTGCGGAAGTGCCCGGAGAACTCACCGACGAGCGCCACGTAGTGCTGGCCCTTGGCTTTCCTGTTGCGCACTTTGACGTTGTAGGTGAGGTACCCGCCCCTGCGGGTGTACTTGGGGAAGTAGACCTCGTAGTGGAAGTCGGCGGTGGCCGCGGCGGCTCCCGCGGCGGACACAGTGGACAGGGCGGGGAGGGCCGCGGCCGTTGCGGGGGTCTGGACGAGGAGGGTACCGCCCAGCACAGCGGCGAGGGCCACGGCGGCGAGTCTCCTAGGAAGATCACTCATATGCCGCATCATCCAACAAAATCATCAGAATTCCCTGCGAATAGATCAAGGCAGGATTAGATCAAGGCAGACTGCCCGGCGGGGACGGTGAAGCGGGCACCGGTCTTCGCCGGGGCGCCCCGGCGGCTGATGTAGTCCAGCGTGCGGAAATCGGCGTGCAGTTCCTCCGGGGTGACCCGGCAGACGATGTAGCCACGCCGCTGGTCGATGTAGGAGATGTGCGGGTTCTCCGCGATGGCCTCGGCCATCCTGCCCTCGTCCCGATAGCCGTCGCCGTCACTGGCGACCGAGGAGGTGACGAGCTCGACCGCCACCTGAGGCGAGTCGGGGTCGTCGAAGTCGAGCCTGAGGTCGGCCGCGTGGTGCATGTGCATGTCACCGGTCAGCACCACCGGGTTGGCGGCGCCCGAGTCGCGGAAGCCGGTCAGCAGGCGGGTGCGTTCGGCGGCGTAACCGTCCCAGGAGTCCAGGTTGACCTCGGTGCCGGGGCCGACCTTGTAGTCGCGCTGGGCCATCAGAACCTGCTGGGCGACCAGGTTCCACCGGGCACGCGAGGAGGCGAGCCCGTCCAGCAGCCAGCTCCGCTGGTCCTCCCCCAGCAGGGTGCGCCGGGTCGCGAGCCGGTCGTCGCATCCGGACCTGAGTCCGTCCTCACAGGCCTGGTCGTCGCGGAACTGACGCGTGTCGAGCAGATGGAAGCGGGCCAGCGGCCCCCAGTCGACCCGCCGGTGGATCCGTATCGACGCTCCGTGCGGCACACTCGCCCTGCGCAGCGGCATGTTCTCGTAGTAGGCCTGGAACGCGTTGGCCCTGCGCTGTGCGAACTCCGGCGCGTCGGTGCTGGAGACGCCCCCCGCCCAGTTGTTCTCGATCTCGTGGTCGTCGAAGGCGACCAGCCACGGCGCCACCGCGTGCGCGGCCTGCAGGTCGGCGTCGCTCTTGTACTGCGCGTGCCGCATCCGGTAGTCGGCCAGTGTGGCGCACTTGCCCTCGGTGTGCTTGCGGACGCTGCCGCCGAGGGCGGTGTATCCCTGGGGCCCGTACTCGTACATGTAGTCGCCCAGGTGGACGACCAGGTCGGGGTCCTGCTCCGCCAGTCTCCGATAGGCCGTGTAGTAGCCGTGCTCGTAGTGGGCGCAGGCGGCGACGGCCAGGGTCAGCGGGGGCGGCGCGGAGGCCTGGGCGGCCGGGGCGGTGCGGGTACGGCCCGCCGGGGAAAGGTGGCCCTCGGCCCGGAAGCGGTAGAAGTATTCCCGTCCCGGCTCGAGCCCGTCCAGCTCGACATGGACGCTGTGCGCCTGCTCCCATCGCGCGGTCTCCGTGCCGGTCCGCACCACCTTGGCGAACCGCTCGTCGGTGGCCAGCTGCCATTCGACGTCCACGTCCCTGCCCGGCATCCCGCCGTGCCCCTGCGAGCCGAGCGGATCCGGGGCGAGCCTGGTCCACAGCACGAACCCGTCCTGCGACGGATCGCCCGAGGCGATTCCGAGGGTGAACGGGTCACGGCCGAGAGCCCTGGCGGGCGCGAGTCCCGCCCCGGTGAGCAACAGGCCGCCCGCACCAGCGGCGGCGACGGAAAGGAACACTCTGCGTGACGGCTTCTGCTCCACACCGTCAGTGCAACCTTTCCACCTTTCTCCGCCGTGGCCTGCGAATCACGACAAAATGAACAGCCGTTGCACAGGCAAGAGCCTTACCCACCGTTATTGAACGCCGCTCGACCCACAGGCGACGTCCCGGCGAAGAACTCCCCTCGCGCCGCTGTCCTCGCCCCGGACCGGACGGGCCCGTCGCACTCGCGGCGAGCACCGTCCACTCGGCGATGACGGATCAGTGAAGGTATGGTTTCAAGTGCTCGTTGAGCGCGCCGCACCCGAGGTAGTTCTTCACGGTGTGGAAGTCCAGCCAGTCGAGGTTCACCAGCGCCTCCTGGTCGACCCCGGTGAAGCGCTGTCGGAGCTCGGCGGGAATCGCCGCGATGTCGTCCCTGTCGGCGATGTTGACCCAGCGCCTGACCGCCGGCGGTTTCTTGCCCCGGCCGTTGGTCGGGGCGGGCAGCAGACGCTCGAAGATCACATTGTGCATCCCGAGCGGGCTGCCGAGGGTGATCAGCAGGTCCACCTCCAGGTCGGGGTTGGACCAGAGCGTCTCGTAGGTCACCACGCTGCCGAGCGAGTGGGCGATCACCACCTTCGGCTGGTTGTGCCTGATCGTCTCCGCCACCGCGCCCCGCACCTTCGCCCGCGTCTCGCCGTCCGCGGTCATGTAGGCGGCGACCTCGGGGCAGAAGAACTTGGCGAAGTCGGCGGCGTTGGTCTGCAGGCGGTCCAGCAGCCAGCCCGCGACCGCGTGCAGCGCGCCGGTCAGCCCCTCCCCCAGCGCGGGGAGCTGCTTGGCCCAGGCGACGAAGACCTCCTGGGAGGAGGCGTCCATGCTCTGTACGGCGCGGGGGGAGTCGTCCTCCTTGTGCTCGCCCAGCAGGTGGGCGTAGTAGGCGATGTCGCTGAGATAGCGCTCGTTGGCGTACGGCGCACCGCCGGTCAGCCCTCTGTGCAGGTAAAGGTCCCATTTTTCGCGTACGGCCTGAGCCGCACCCGTGACCGAGTTACCGGCATCGCGGTAGTAGTGGTACTTGCCTATTCCGTGCACGCCGACGATCTTGTCCACGCGCCCCCGCCCTTCCTCGTAGAGATCTCCACGCTGCGGCCCCCTGAGCCACTGTGGCGGAAGGCGTGGGGCCCCACAAGACCGGATCCGGCGGCCCCTGACCGGAGATGGGATAAATCGCTTGATCGATGCGTTTACCCCCTGGATATCCTGGAGCCACAGCTCGTGAGCGCGCGGGCCCGTGAACTCAGGATCCGTGAACCCGGGAGAAGGAGTCGTCCGTCATGCCTGGCCCGCTTCAGATCAGCGGCTCGGTCTCCATCCCCGAGGCCGAGCTCCACTGGCGGTTCTCCCGTTCCTCAGGTCCGGGCGGCCAGGGGGTCAACACCACCGACAGCCGGGTTGAGCTGAGCTTCGACCTGGCCGCGACGGAGGCGCTCGGGCCGCTGTTCAAGACCCGCGCGCTTGAACGTCTCGGCTCCCGGCTGGTGAACGGCGTCATCACCATCGCCGCCTCCGAGTTCCGCTCCCAGCTGCGCAACCGCGAGGCCGCAGAGATGCGCCTGGCCCAGCTCCTGCGGGAGGCCGTCGCCCCGCCGCCGAAGAAGCGCCGCCCGACCAAGCCGAGCAGGGGCGCCGTCGAGCGGCGGATCACCGCCAAGAAACAGCGCTCGGACCTCAAGCGCCTGCGCCGGGGCGACCACTGACCCACTGCCCCGCTGACCTGCTTGACCCACTGCCCCGCTGGCCCGCTGCCCTGGTGACCCGCTGACCCGTCGGCGACCCGCGCCGGGGCCGGGCCGCCCGCCGTACCGCGCCGGGAGCGAGCCGGCCGAGCAGGGATGACCGGGCAGGAACAGCTGGGCGGGACGGGAGCGACGGCGGCCCCGTCGCGGTGCGTGTGGAATCCGGATTGTCTGGTCCTGGTGACACAATGGGCAGATGCCTCTCGTCCCCAGCGTCCGCGCGGTGCTCCTCGACGACGACCAGCTCGTGCTGTTCCGGCGCACGATCCCCGGGGAGGAGCTCTACTGGTCGATCCCCGGCGGCCACGTCGAGCCGGAGGACGCCTCCCTCGAGCACACCCTTCACCGCGAGGTCCTGGAGGAGCTGGGCGCCGTCGTCTCCGACGTCACGCCGCTGACCACCCTGGAGTGCGTCCGCGACGGGGCCGTCAAGACCCAGCACGTCTACGGCTGCCGCCTGGTCTCCATGGACCCTGCCCTGCGCTGCGGCCCGGAGTTCTCCGATCCCGCCCGGGGCGTCTACGAGGTGGTGCGGCTGCCGCTCGACCCCGCCGAGATCACCGCCATCAACCTGATCCCGCCCGAGCTCGGCGCCTACCTCGCCGACAACATCAGCAGGCTGCCCGACCTGATCTCCCAATGACACGAAAAGCGGCGGAGGGGCCGGGCGGAACCGCGCCGCCCAGCCCCTCACGCGCTCCGTCAGCAGCCGTTCATGCAGGCGGTGTAGTCGGTCGAGCAGTCGGCGTAGACCCAGTAGCGCTTGTACCAGTTCTTGTCGCACTGGACGCAGTAGGTCTGCGGGCGGCAGAACGCCCCGGCCGTCGCGGTGGGCAGCAGGTGGGACAGGAGGCGTTCTCCGGCCAGCTGCGCGATCTTGATCATTGTCGTTCTTCCTTTCCTCACCGGCCGGCGGACTACCGGCGCGGAGACCGTGGCAGGTGGCGGACGACCACGCCGAGCAGCTGCTGGGCGTGCACGTAGCCGAACCCGCGTGAATCGAGGCTGAGCGGGAGGTTGTCGCCGATGACGACCAGGCGGCCCGCGGGCACGACGAGGTCGCGGGTGCGGGCCAGCGCCGGGATCTCGTCGCGCGGGACCGGGTCGCCGGGCACGGCGAGCACTCGTTTGACCATCAGGTCCCGGCCGGTCCCGGGGGGCGCGGCAATGACCGCGAGCCGGCCCGCGCGCACGGCGCCGATGCCCGCCCTGCGCACCACGACCAGGTCGCCGTGCCGCAGCGTCGGCTCCATGCTCAGGCCGCTGACGGTGACGGCGAGGAAGCGCCGCCGCAGAACCGTGAGGACGGACGCGCCCGCCACGAGCCCGGCCCCCAGCACGAGCGCGAGCGCGGTCACGGCGTGCCCGCCGCGGCGTATCCCCTGGCCTGGGTCTCGAACAACTCCGCGTAGCGGCCGCCCGCGCGCATCAGGTCGTCGTGGCCGCCGAGTTCCGCGATCCGCCCGTCGGCGAGCACGGCGATCACGTCGGCGTCGCGGACCGCGCTCAGCCGGTGCGAGATCAGCAGCGTGGTACGGCCCGCCCGGTGCTCGCGCAGGACGGTGTGCACCTCGTGCTCCGCCCGCGGATCGAGACCCGAACTCGGCTCGTCGAGGATCATGAGGTCGCTCCGCTCCCGCAGCAGGCCGCGGGCCAGGGCGACGCGCTGCCACTGCCCGCCCGACAGCGTCACGCCTGTCTGTTCCTCCTCGTCCGCGGAGCCGCGGAAGAACATCTTGGTCAGCAGCGTGTCGTAGCCGCGCGGCAGCCCGCGGACCACCGCGTCCGCGCCCGCGCGCCGCGCCGCCGCCTCGACGCGGGCCCGGTCGCCGAGCGCGGAGAGGTCTCCGACGGAGATGTTCTCCTCCGCGCTGAGGTCGTAGGCCCCGAAGTCCTGGAAGACTGCGCCGACGCGCTCGCGCAGTGCGGCCGGTTCCAGCTCCCGCAGGTCGACGCCGTCCCATCGGATGGATCCCCGGTCCGGGTCGTGGAAGCGGCACAGCAGCTTGACCAGGGTGCTCTTGCCCGCCCCGTTGAGGCCGACCACCGCGAGCGAGCGGCCGAACGGGATGGACAGGTCGACCCCGCGCAGGATCCACGGCTGCTCGGGGCCGTACCTGAACCAGACGTCCCGCAGCTCGACGCCCCGGCTGAGCGCGGGCGTCGCCGTAGGGCGGGGCCGCAGCGGCAGGTCCGGCCCGGCCGCGCTCACCGCCTGGTAGTGGTCGAACAGCAGCAGGGCCTGGTGCCCTGCGGCGAGGCCCTGCACCGCGCCCGCGAGCGCGGCCTGCGTGCCCGCGACGGCCGCCACGAACACCGACAGGTCGCCCACGGTCGCCCTGCCCGCCACCGCCTCGCCGACGATCCAGAGCAGCCCGGCGCCCGCGATCGCCGCCGCCAGCAGCGCCAGGGCTCCCTGGCCGCGCAGCCGGCGCAGCCCGACCCGGCGCTGCTCGGCGTTCACCGCGCGCAGCTCGTCCAGCATGCGGTCGCGGAAGAAGTCGCCGAGGCCGAACAGGCGCACCTCCTTGGCCGCGTGCGGCATGCTCAGCAGGCGGGCGAAGAACAGTTCGCGGCGCTGGCCGTGCCCGGTGCTCCAGAGCATCGCCGCCTGCTCACGGCTGAGCCGGAGGTGCACGCGGACGAGCGGCACGACCGCCAGCAGGACCGCGGCCGCGGCGACGGGGCTCACGCTCGTCAGGGTGAGCAGGAAACCGCCGATCATGATGGCCGCCTGGGCCAGGCCGAGAGCGCTCGTCACCAGGCGGCCGGGGCCCGATCTGCTCGCCTGCTCGGCGAGGTGCAGCCGGTCCTGGAATTCCGGGTCCTCGAGGCGGACGAGGCCGGGCAGCCGGTTCACCGCGGTGTACAGCCGCTCCCTGGCCAGCAGGCCGACCCCGCGTTCCAGCTCCGCCTCCGCGTACCCCGCCAGGTGCGGGACGGTCCCGGCCAGCGCGCCCAGGACCAGCAGGGCGGCCGCGCAGGCAAGCAGCGCGGGCACCGTGGCTCCCGGCCCGGTCAGCCGGTCCAGGAGGATCTTGGTGAACCAGGCCGTCAGCACGGGCGCCAGGCCCGCGGCGCAGGCGAGCACGGCCTGCGCGGCCAGGAGTCCGGGGCCGCCGCGCCAGGCCAGGGCCACCGCCGCGCGAGCGTGCCCGAGGCCGGCGCGCGGGCCCAGGGGGCGGTTCACGCCGGTACGGTGACCGGGAAGCCGGTCAGGTCGGTGCCGGACGCGCGGATCACGCCCCGGTCGTCCATCAGGTACATCGCGGGCAGCCCCTTCACCCCGAACGCCCGGAACACCGGGCCCTCGATCTCCTCGACGACGACGCGCGCCACTGGGGCGAGCTCCGCGACGAGCTCGTCCGTCTCGTCACCGTCGCCGATCACCACCGCCAGCACGTCCTCGCGGCGCAACCCGCCGCGCCCGGCGTACTCCAGCACCTGCGGCATCCGCTCGTGGCACAGCGAACAGCCCGGCGCGAAGAAGGCGACCAGCCTGGCGCCCCCGGCGCCGACAGGATCGCCGTCGACGTCGACCGCCGTGAACGCCTCCGGCGTTGCGCCGGGCGGCAGCACGGGCTGGAGCGCCTCGTGGCCCTGGGAGTGGCCCTGGGGATGTCCCCGGGACCGCCCAGCGGCGAGCTCGCGTAGCCGGGCGGCGACCCCCAGCAGCACGACGAGGTTCAGCACCGTCAGCGTCGTGCTGAGCACGGTTGCGGCGACGAGGTAGGTCATCGGAGCACGCTCCTGTCGAGAGAGTCGGCCGGGTGAAAGATGTGCGCGAGGTCGTCGAACCGGATGAGCAGCAGCGCCCCGACCGCCCCCGCGCAGACGGCAACCGCCACACCCGCGGCACGGACCGGGTGCGCGCCCGTAGCACCCGCGGCCCCCGCGGCTGTCGCGGTGGCGTAGCCGAGGCCGGCGACGGCCGCCAGGATCGCGTTGCGAACCGCGTGGGGCCACCCCATCCGGCTCGGCCGCGCGCCGAAGCACAGGCACGAGGCCGGTATCCGCCGCAGCAGGGTCAGCGTGACCGCGCCGGTGAGGACCGCGCACAGCGTGGCGGCGACCGCGAAGCCGAGCGCGGCGGAACCCGGCGTCGCGAGCAGCGGCACGACCGCGGCCTCGACGAGGATCACGCAGGCGGCGGCGCCCGTACGCCACCCGCGTCGCACCAGGCGTGCCTCCACCAGGGAACGGGCGAAGGCGTGGAAGGCCCGTACGCCGCGCGCCTTGCCCGCGACGGCGACGGTGAACACGACGGCCTGGGTGACGCCGCACCCGATCGCGACATATTCCACGACTCTTCCCGTCTCTGCGAACCGGTGTTTTCGGTCATGACGGTAAAGAACGGCACCGTGTGCTTTACTAAAAAGCTTCTTAACAGATCAGCGGCACGCCCGGTGCCGCCGGTCGTCCCCCCACGCAGGCAGAACGCCGCCGTCCGGCGGGCGGGCCGCGAGGACGAGCGGCGGGAACCGGCAGAAATTCCGGCAGCAGTACGCGTTATCGGCGCGAGCGCGACAGGAGATACGTGTGGCCACGCAGGGACGGTCGACACAGGTTTCGGCGGGCGAAACGCTTCGACGCGCACGGGTCGCCGCAGGCTGGAGCCAGCACGAACTCGCGGCCAGGACCGGCCTGGGCGTCCGGACGATCCGCGACATCGAGCAGGGAAGGGTGAGCCGCCCGCACCGGGCCTCCCTGGAACGGCTGCTCTCGGCTCTGCCGTTCCAGGAGGCCGAGCGGCTTGACCTGCTGGCGGCCTTCGAGGCGCCGCGGAGCCGTACGGCCGAGCCCGGCCTGTGGATCGGCGTGCTGGGCGCGCTGTCCGTACGGCGGGGCGACGTCACGCTGGAGATCGGCTCCGCCATGCCGCGCGCTCTGCTCGGCCTCCTGGCGCTGCGGCTGCGGCGCCCGGTCTCGATCGGAGAGATCGTCGACGTGCTGTGGGAGCACAACCCGCCGCGGACCTGCGCCAACCTGGTCCAGGTCTACGTCGGCAGGCTGCGGGCCGGCCTGGAACCCGCGCGCGCGGCCGGCGGGGCGGCGCTGACGATCCGCCGCACGCCGGACGGGTACGTTCTGGACCTGGCCGACGACCAGGTCGACCTCGGCTGGTTCGGCAGACTGTGCGCGCGGGCCGAGCACGTGAGGGCAGCGGGAGACCGGAACGGGGCACGAGAGCTGCTGGCCGAGGCGTTGCGGTGCTGGCGCGGCCCGGTGCTGACCGGAGCGCCCGCCTCCCTCCGAGGCCACCCCGCCGCGGTCGCGGCGTCCCGCCGCCGTGTCGAGGCGGCGCTCGGCTACGCCGACATGGCGGCGGACGGAGCCGCGGGCGAAGCGGGCCACCGGCACATCGCCGAGGCGCTGTGGCCGCTCGTCGAGGACGAACCCCTGCACGAGGGGCTGACCGCCCGGCTCATGACGGCGCTCGCCGGATGCGGCGAGCAGGCCGTGGCACTGCGCCTTTTCACCGGCATCCGGGACAGGCTGGCCGACGAGCTCGGCGTCGAACCGGGCGCGGAACTGCGCGCGGCCCACCTACGCATCCTCCGCGGGCAACCGGCCGCAGGCGGCATCCCGGACGCGCGCCGGGGACCCCGGCGCCCTCGGGGAGAGCAAGAACGGGGAGAGCGAGGACAGGGCCTCGTCGCGGCCGCGGCACCCTCACCGCCGTCCTCCCCGCCGCCCCTCCAGCCGCCCCCGCGGCCGTCCGCCCGGCCGCCCGCCCAGCTTCCAGCCGGGGTGGCCGCGTTCACCGGGCGTACCGTGGCGCTGCGCCTGCTGGACCGGCTGCTGGACAGACATGAGGAGACCCTGACGATCGCGGTGGTCACCGGAACCGCCGGGGTCGGCAAGACCGCCTTCGCGGTGCACTGGGCGCACCGGGTAAGGAACCGGTTCCCCGACGGGCAGCTGCACGTGAACCTCAGGGGGTACGCCGACGAGGGCCCGCTGCGCCCGGCCGACGCGCTGTCACGGTTCCTGCACTCCCTCGGCGTGCCACCCGAGCAGGTGCCCTCGGACCAGGAGGAGGCCGCGGCGCTCTACCGCACCCTGCTGTCCGGCAGGCGCGTGCTCATCCTGCTGGACAACGCCGCGAGCCCCGACCAGGTCAGGCCGCTGCTGCCGGGAGACGCGGGATCGGTCGCCGTCATCACCAGCCGCGACGCGATGGCGGGGCTCGTCGCACGCGACGGGGCGCACAGGGTGGCCCTCGGAGTGCTGACGGAAAGGGAGTCACACACCCTCCTGACCCGTCTGCTCGGCTCGGCCCGGGTACGGGCGGAGCCCTCGGCCGTGCTCGACCTCGCCATCCTCTGCGGGCACCTGCCGCTCGCCCTGCGGATCGCCGCGGCCAACCTCCTCGGCGGCGGGCGCAGGACGGTCGCGGAGTACGCGGGTGAGCTGCGCGCGGGCAACCGGCTCAACGCGCTGGAGGTGCCGGGAGACCCCGAGTCCGCCGTCAGGGCCGCCTTCCGGCTCTCCTACACCGGCCTGCCCGCCCCGGCCCGGCGGCTCTTCCGGCTGCTCGGACTCGTCACCGGACCCGACGTCACCACCGCCGCGGCCGCCGCGCTCATGGGGACGACCCAGGAGAAGGCCGCCGAGCTCGCGCGCGTCCTGACCTCGGCGCACCTGGTCGACGAGCCCTCCCCCGGGCGGTTCGCCCAGCACGACCTGCTGCGCCTGTGCGCGGCCGAGTACGCGCGGGCGGAGGAGACGCGACAGGAGCGCGCGGCCGCGCTCGCCCGCCTGCACGGGCACTACCTGTCGACCGCGGACGTCGCGGCCCGGCTGCTGTACCCGCAGTTCATGCGCCTGGAGCCGCCGGCCGCCGAGGTCCCGCCCTCGCCCTCCGGCTTCGACGACCACGCGGCGGCGTCCGCCTGGCTCGACGCCGAGGCGCAGAACCTGGTCGCCGCCGTCACCTTCACCGCCGTGCACGGACCGCGCGAGCTGGCCTGGCTCATCGCGGACACGCTGCGGGGATACTTCTTCATGCGCCACAGCTCCGTCGACTGGGCGACGGTCGCCGAGGCGGGGCTCGCCGCGGCGGAGGCGGAGGGGGACCGGAAGGCGCAGGCCGTGCTCCAGCTCAGCCTGGCGGGGCTGCACGGCTTCCAGGGACGGCAGCGCCAGGCCATCCGGCACTACACGCTCTCCCTGGAGCTGGCAGAGCGGGCCCGCTGGCGCGAAGGCCAGGCCGCCGTACTCGGCAACCTGGGCGTCACGCACGCCGACCTCGGCATGCTCGCCCAGGCGAGCGACTACCTCCGGCGCGCCTTCGACCTCAACCTCGCGCTCGGAAGCGAGGAGCGACAGGCCGTCAACCTGGGCAACCTGGGCTGCGTCTACCTCGAGATGGGCCGCCTGGCGCAGGCGGCCGACTGCCTCGACCGTTCGCTGGCCGTGTGCCGCCGTCTCGGGAACCACGCCGGGGAGGCGAACAACCTCGCCGTGCTCGGCGAGGTGAGGCATTTCATGGGCCTGCTCGACGCGGCGTACGACGACCTCGTCGCGGCGCTCGCGCTGCACCGGGAGGTCGGCAACCGGGGGAACGAGGCGGACACCATGCGCAACCTCGCCGCGGTGCACCGAGACGCGGGGCGGCTCGGCGAGGCGTTCGACCTGGCCCAGGCCGCGCTGGAGGCGTCCTGGCAGACCGGGCACCGGCGCCTGGTCGCCGACGCCCTCAACACGCTCGGCACCGTGTGCCGGCATCTCGGCGACCTCCCCGCCGCCGGGGAGCACCAGCGGGAGGCGCTGCGGACCGCCCGCGCGGCGGGCACCAGATACCCCGAGATGAAGGCACTCCTGGAGCTGGCCGCGTGCTCGAACGCGCTCGGCGAGCACGGCGCGGCCGTCAGGCACGCCGACCTGGCCCTGGCGATCGCCCGCGGCGCCGGATACCGGCTGCACGAGGGGCAGGCCCTGACCGCGCGGTCGCGGGCGAGGCACGGGCTGCACGACCGGGAGGGAGCCCGGCGCGACGCGGAGCTGGCACTCGCGACGCATCGGGAGACCGGTCACGCGCCGGGTGAGGCGGCAGCCCTCGGCCTGCTGGCACGACGACAGGACCGGCAGGCCGATCAGGAGGTCACCGGCTCCCCGGGCCACTGACGGCGGCCACGCCCGGCGAACTCATCCGTCTAGTGTCCCGGTTCTGAGATTCCGTGTCGTCGACCGTGGGATCGCCGAGGCGCTGACCAGGTATTTGATGCTGGGTGCACCTCATGTGGCGCGCCAGGAACTCGAACCCGGCTCACTGGTGAGGACGGTGCCCGAGGAGGCCGAACCGCCGGGCGAACGCCGACAGTTCCTCGCGCTGCTGCTCAGGTTCGGTGGCGGCGGTGTTCACGACGACACGGGTCACCCCCTGCGCGGCGAGTCCCTCAACCCACTCGACGGGCATGTCGATCGATCCGAAACGGGTGTACTCCAGCGCCCGCGGATCGCGCCCGGCCTCGGCGGCGCTCGACCGGACGAGTTCCCACTGGACGGCCCGCTCCGTCGCGTCGAGCGCGCCCCCGGGGAAGTAGCCGTCGCCGCGCAGCCCGGCCCGGCGCGCGGCCGCCCGGCTCGATCCCCCGATGTGGATCGGCAGCCGGGTGGTCTCGTGGGGCTTGGGGAAACTGCACAGATTGTCGAAGGAGAAGAACTCCCCGGTGAAACTGACGCCGTCCTCTCCTCCGGCCCACAGCAGCCGCAGCACGTCGATCGCCTCGTCGGCGCGGCGGCCCCGGCTGGCGTAGTCGACCCCCACCGCCCGCGCCTCGCCCGGCATGGCGCCGATGCCCGCGGTCAGCAGCCGCATCCGGCCCTTGGACAGCAGGTCGATGGTGGCCAGACGCTTGGCCAGGGTCACCGGATGGTGGTACGGCAGCAGCAGCACACCGGTGCCGAGCAGGATCCGCTCCGTGGCCGCCGCGACGAAGTTCAGGCAGTCGAGCGGGTCGGCGTACGGCAGCGACGGCGGCATCTCGTACGGCCCCACCTTCGCGCCCGGATACAGCACGATGTGCTCGGGCATGTACAACGACTCGAAGCCACACTCCTCGGCAAGCCGCGCGAAGGCCACGATCTTCTCGGGGTCGACTCCGAAATAGGGCGTGCCGTAGCTGATTCCGAACTTCATCGCCGTTCCTCCGGTCCGTTCACGCCGCGGATCCGCGGCGCGGGGCATGCGTGTCGGAGGATCGGGCGCGGCCTCCGGCAGGTCACCCGCCCGTTGGTCCCCCGCCGGGATGCTAGAACCCTGACACCGGCGTCAAGGCAAACCCGCGCTCGGACACACCCCGGCGAGGGCACGCCCGCCGACCGGCGAACGCCCCTTCGCTCCGTCCGGCCAAATCGAAGAGCCCCCACGCCGCCCTGACCAGTGCGACGGCCCGTTCCGCCTCCGCCGCACCGACCGGCTCGCCGTCCAGTGCGGGAATCGCCTCGATTGCCCCGAAATCGGTGGTCGTCCCGCCCTTCGCACGCTCGACGACCACCGGATCGCCGGGCTCGAAGACCAGCCCTGCCCGCTCGGCGACCGTCCGGTAACGCGGCGCGTAGTCCACGAGGGCCTCCAGCGCCGCCTCCTCCGATCCGGCACCAGCCGGGCCACTCGACCGAGCAGGCGAAGACCTTCTTGGGACCGATCTCCAGGTAAACGCGTGTCATGCCCCCAGCCTCGCACCGGAGGGTGACAGGTGATGTCAGGTACCGGCGTCGATCAGGTCGATCAGGTCGGCGACAGAGTTGGCCACCTGGGACGGCCGGAAGGGGTAGCGGTCTATCTGGTCCTTGGTCGTGACGCCGCTGAGCACCAGGATCGTGTGCAGCCCGGCCTCCATGCCGGAGACGATGTCGGTGTCCATCCGGTCACCGATCATGGCGGTGGTCTCGCTGTGGCCCTCGATGGCCCGCAGCGCGCTGCGCATCATCATCGGGTTGGGCTTTCCGACGAAGTAGGGCTGCACACCGGTCGCCTTGGTGATCATCGCCGCGACCGCGCCGCACGCGGGCAGCGAGCCCTCGTTGGACGGGCCGACCGGGTCGGGGTTGGTCGCGATGAAACGGGCGCCGCCCTCGATCAGCCGGATGGCCCGGGTGATCTGGGTGAAGCTGTAGGTGCGGGTCTCGCCGAGCACCACGTAGTCGGGCTCGATGTCGGTCAGCACGTAGTCCGCCTCGTGCAGGGCGGTGGTCAGTCCCGCCTCACCGATCACGTAGGCCGAGCCACCGGGGCGCTGGCCGTCCAGGAACTTCGCGGTGGCGAGCGCCGAGGTCCAGATCGACTCCGGGGGGATCTCCAGACCGGCGGCGCGCAGCCGTACGGCCAGGTCACGCGGCGTGTAGATGGAGTTGTTCGTGAGCACGAGGAAGCGCTTGCCCGACTCGCGCAGACGGCGAACGAACTCGTCGGCGCCGGGAACGGGGTGCCCCTCGTGGACGAGGACCCCGTCCATGTCCGACAGCCAGCACTCGATCGGCTTGCGCTCTTTCACCGTTCCCCCGCGTTCCAGCCCGACAGATACGACATACACGGCACCAAGGATGACAGGTCCGGCGCGCGCCGCATCGCCTACCACACGACGCGCCAGGCCTGTTCCTCGACCAGTTCCCTGCTGCGCCAGCCGTAGGGCGTACGGACCATGCGGTGGTGGTGCCATCCGCCGCCGCGGACCAGTCCGGGTGTGTCGGCGGGGAGCGTGTCCCTGGAGGGGGCGAGCGTTCCGGTGAACGAGGCCGTGACCACGGCCTCGTCCCCCTCGAACCTGATGATCGGCGCACCGATCAGGTGATGCCGCCCCGGCCAGCGCGGCAGCGCCTCCGCCAGCCATCGCCGGGCCTCCTCACGGGTGCCCCTGACGCCGCCCGACGAGGTGTAGTCGATTATCGCGTCCGCGGTGAACACGAGGTCGAGCCGCGCCCAGTCCCCGTTGTCGATGGCGTAGGCGTACTTGGCGAGCAGGTCGCCGATCTCGAGCCGGTCCGCGATCTCCTGTTCCCTCATACCCCCATCCAACCCAACGCTTGGTCAGGGCGCGAGGGTCTCCAGGGCTGCTTCCGCCCTGCGCATCGACTCCTCGGGGTCCGCGTCCGGCGAGCCGATCTCCGGATCGAAGTTGAGGTCGTGGAAGACATCGGTGACGCCCCTGGCCTCCAGCATGGTCACGTCCTGCCGGATCTCCTCGAACGAGCCGGTCAGCGGGGCGCGTCCGGCGGTTCCCGCGGGGCGGATCCGAGTGGGGCCGCGGGTGACGAAGCGCAGCGTCTCGGGATCGCGGCCCGCGGCACGGGCGGCCTCCTTTACAATGTAGATTTTCTCATCGATACGGCCGAGATCCTCCTGGCTGGCGCTGATCCAGCCGTCCGCGAGCCGTCCCGCACGCCGCAGCGCGATCTCGGCGCTCCCGCCGAGCAGGATGGGCGGCTGCGTCGGCGGCTTGGGGTCCTGGTGCACGGGCGGCAGCTGGTAGAACTCGCCCCTGTGCTCGACCGTCTCCTCCGACCAGAGCCGCCGCAGCACGTGGATGTACTCCTCGCCGCGCCGTCCCCGCCGGTCGAACGGCACCCCGGAGGCCGCGAACTCCTCCCGCAGCCAGCCGAGTCCGAGCCCGACGTCCAGGCGCCCGCCGGAGACCGCCTGCAGGCTGGCGAGCTGCTTGGCGAGCAGCGCGGGCGAGGCGAACGGCATGTTGAGCACCGCGACGCCGAGCCTCACAGTCTCGGTCACCCCCGCCAGGTAGGCCAGCGTCACCACCGGGTCGTGCACGCTGCGGTAGACCGGGCCCATCGAGTGGCCCTGCGGGTACAGCAGCCTCTGGAAGGTCCACACCTCGTGATAGCCGAGCTCCTCCGCCCTGCGAGCGATCCGCACCATGTTGCCCGGCGTCGCCCAGGAGCCCGAAACGGGTATCGCGAATCCGATCCTCATGGCAGCACTTTATGCGCCCGTACGGCGAGGCTCCGATCAGTGGTTCACTTGCCGGATGAGCGAAAGCGACGACCTGATCGACGAGCTCCGCCGCATCGCGGCCCGGTACGGCACCGCCCCCGCCGAGGTGGTGCCAACCCGGCCCGACGTGGTCATCGTGCGGGCCGGGGCCGTCGTGGTGAAGGCGCACGCCCCCGGGGCCGAGCGGGCGCCACTGGCGGAGCGGATGCGGGCCGTCGCGCATCCGGCGCTGCGCGGGATCATGCTTGAGCCCGTCACCGAGGAGGTCGAGACCGTCGGCGGCAGGCTGGTCACCGTATGGCCCGCCGGGACCCCGGTCGACCATCTGGACCCGGACGCGGCCCCGTGGGAGGCGGCGGCGCGGCTGCTGGCCAGGCTGCACGCCGTACCGGTACGGACGCTGCCCCCACTGCCCGGGGCGGGCGGGCCCGCGCGGGTGGCCGCGACGGTCGCCCGGTTGCAGGGCGACTCCGCCGCCGCGCTCGTCGTGCGCAGGGCCATGGCCTGCCTGTCCCTGGACTCTCCGGCCACCGCGGGCCAGGCCCCGGCCCCTGAGGCGGGCCCCGGAGCGGGATCGGGGGCGCACGGGCTGGCCCACGGCGACTGGCACATGGGCCAGCTCGTCAGGATCGGGGACGAGTGGATCCTCATCGACGTCGACGACCTGGGGATCGGTGACCCCGCCTGGGACCTGGCCAGACCCGCCGCCTGGTTCGCCGCCGGGCTGCTCGACCCCGGTGTCTGGCACCGCTTCCTCGCCGCCTACCGGGCCGCGGGCGGACTCGCCGCCGGGGCGGACGGCGACCCGTGGGAGCGGCTGAACCTCCCGGCGCAGGCGATGACCGTGCAGCTCACCGCGGCGGCGGTGGCCAACGCCGAGCGGGAGGAACGGCCGCTGGACGAGGTCGAGCAGGTGCTTGTCGACACCTGTCAAAGGATTGTCCAGTTCCGAAGCGCCTGCCATAGTGTGCCGACGCAGTAGGTTGTGGTTACGTCAAACGCAACCCCAGGACAAGGAGATCGGCCAGATGCAGTGCCCGAAGTGTCGGGGCAACATGCGCACCTATGAGCGCAACGGTGTCCACATCGACCAGTGCGACAGTTGTCGCGGCATCTTCCTGGACTACGGCGAGCTGGAGACGCTGACTCGGATGGAGAGCCAGTGGTCCCAGCAGCACCACGCCGCTCCCCCGCCGCCTCCGCCGCCGCCGACGCACCACGGGGCTCCCGCCTGGGGCGCGCCGCACCATGGTGGCCACTACGGCCACCACCGTAACCGCAGCTGGGTGGGCATGCTGTTCTCCACCTGATCTCTCCCCCCGACTCGACCGAGGGGGAACCGGGACCGCGATCTCGCGACGGGGGTCGCGGTCTTCGCGTCCCGGTCACCTCCTCCGGGAAGCCGGGAGATCACGGTCAGCCGGGGAAGTCACCCGGCTTGATGCGCTTGGGCCGTACGTTTCCGCCCACGACCGGGTTGAGGGTGAGGGTCCAGTTGCTCCAGCGGATCTCCGTCCTGGTGTGGATCGTCTTGAACCGCACGGATTTGCCGAACTGCTGGAAGGCGCACGAGCGGCTGAAGGCGCGGGCCTTGGAGTCCCAGTCGACGCCGAGGGTATAGAAGATCTTGTACTTCCCGTCCCGCACTCCCTTGATCTTGAAAGAGGACTTCTTGCGGACGTAGACGGTGATCGCCTTCTTCCCTCCCCGCATCAGCACGACGACCGCGTCCTGGTTGTTGCCGTTCTTCAGCTCCAGGGAGGCACGCCCGGGAAGGCTCTCCGACTTGATGTAGGAGCCGTTGCGCAGGCGGCGAGACCTCTCTCCACTGATCTTGACCGGGACGACGTCGGTCGGGTAGTCGCCCAGATCGGCCAGCGCGCTCGCGCTGTCGCGCACCGGTGAGATGCGTCCGATCTCGTCGGCTCCCGTCAGCACGGCGGGCCCGGTGCACACGTCCTGCGCCTGCACGTCGTCCTTGGCGTCGGCCAGGGCGTCGGTGAGGCTCCTGAGCGTGCCCACGTAGTTCCCGTGCTGGATCTTCACCGCAGACGGCGGGATGAGGATCTCAAGCCCCGAGACCGCGGTCTCCAGCGCGGCGACCGTCTTCTCCAGTTGCGTGTCGAGTCCCTTGCGGCCGGTCCCGTCCAGTTTCGCGATGGCGTCCCTGATGGGGCCGCGTGCCCTGTCCAGCTCGGCCCGGTAGGCCTCGGCCGTCAGCTCGGCCGCCGTGGGCACACCGCTCGGGGACGAAGAGCCGATCGGCCCGTTCGTTCCGGCGGCCGGTCCGGGGCCCTGCCCGACCACGCCGCCCGCGACGGGGCCGCCGACCACGGGGTCACTGGAACCGGGAGAGGTGCAGGCGCTCAGGGCCATCATGGTGACCACGGCGCATGAGATCAATCGGGGGGCAGTCACCTGCCCCACTATCGCCCGATCGATCACGACCCGTCAAACATCATTCCTCCCCGATAATGGTCCATTCCGTTCACGGACCGGCATATGGATGATTACGGCGGCTCCGGAAACGGCCGGCCGGCGCGCCTGAACCGTCGACACCGATCAGCCCGGTCCCGCCGGCCGGGAAACCCACGTCGAGACCGTCGAAGGCCGCGGTTCCGGCCGCCCGGCCGACAGGCGGCGAGGTCCCCGGCCCGGTACGCCGCCGCCACACCGCACCCCCGGCCCGTCCTGCCTCCGCGGCCCTGGGCCACAGCCGCCGGGTCAGCAGCCCGGCCGCCACACCGACCCCCGCCCCCGCCAGTACGTCGCCCGGATAGTGCACGCCGGTGTAGACGCGGGAGAAGCAGACCGCCGCGGCGAGCAGCGCGACGGGGGCGGTTACCACGAGGGGTGCCTCGAGCGCGACGGCCGTGGCGAAGGCGGCCGCCGAGGCGGAGTGGCCGGACGGGAACGACGCCGAGGTGGGCATCTTGATCAGCCGGGCCAGCGGCAGGCCCTCCGGGGACGGCCGCTGCCTGCGGAACGCCTGTTTGCCGACCAGGTTCACCAGCGGGCTCGCCAGGCTGACCGCCAGCAGCCCGCGGGTCGCCGCGCGGCGCAGCCCCCTGTGCCCGCTGAGCGCGCCCCCTCCGGCGAGCCCCGCCCACAGCAGCGAGTTGTCCGCCGCGCGCGTCAGGACGGGCAGCAGCCGTTCGAGACCGGGGAGTTTCGCGTCCGCGACCGCCGCGAACACCCGCCGATCCAGCGCGCTCAACCATGACCTCACCCGCATGACCCACCCTCCCAATAATGACGAATAAGTGAACAGAGCCTTAATTCTGACGCATACCTCGATATCCCGCGCGCATCCGTTTCCTCTCCTCTCATAATTCCAACAAGAGGAGTTATTTACAGAAATGGGGTGGAATGAAGCGGTCGATCGGCATCGTTCTCGCGCTGCTGCTCGGCGCCGCCGTCGTGGTCGCGATCATCCTGGGCAACGGGGGTGGTGACGGCAAACCGGCCGTGGCCACCGTCCGAGGCGTGATCGGTTCGGAGAAGAAGCCCTTCTTCGATGATCCCCGGGTGCGGGCGGCGTTCGAGAAGCACGGTCTGCGGGTAGAGGTGGACACCGCCGGATCCCGGCAGATCGCGACCGAGGTCAAGCTCGACAACTACGCGTTCGCCTTTCCTTCCAGCGTCCCCGCCGCCGAGAAAATCAAGAAGGACCGCAAGGTCTCCACGACCTTCTCGCCTTTCTACTCCCCCATGGCCATCGCGACCTTCCAGCCGATCGCCGACCTGCTGACCAAGGCGGGCCTGGTGCGCGACTCGGGCAACGGCTACCAGGTGTTCGACGTCGCCAAGTACATGGACCTGGTCGCCAAGGGCACCCGGTGGGACAAGCTTCCCGGCAACACCGCCTATCCGGCCCGCAAGCGGATCCTGCTGACCACGACCGACGTCAGGAGCTCCAACTCTGCGGCCATGTACCTGGCGATGACCAGCTACGTCGCCAACGGCGAGGACGTGGTCACCACCTCGTCCCAGGTGCCCAAGGTCGCGGGCGTGGTCGCGCCCATCTTCCTCGACCAGGGCTACTCGCAGTCGTCGTCCGAGGCACCGTTCGACGACTACCTGGTCATGGGGTCCGGCAAGACACCGATGGTCATGATCTACGAGGCCCAGTACCTGTCCCGCGTGTTCGCGGGCGACGGCTCGATCAAGCCCGACATGCGGCTGCTGTATCCCTCGCCGACCGTGCTGAGCAAGCACACGCTGGTGCCCTTCACCCCGCAGGCCGCCGAGGTCGGGCGGCTGCTGACCGAGGATCCCGAACTCAGGAACCTCGCCGCGCAGTACGGCTTCCGCACCGCCGATCCGAAGGCCTTCGCCGACCTGGTCGCCAAGCACAAGGCTCCGGCGGCGCGTGACCTGGTGGACGTGGTCGAGCCTCCCACGTACGAGCACCTGGAAGGGCTCATCGCGAACATCGACCGGCTGTACGCCAGCGGCGCCGTGCCGCAGTCAGCCAGCGGCGCCGCGCCGCGGACAGAAGGAGGGCCCTGACGTGGCCGAGAGCGAACTGACCCTCACACCGCCGGCTCCCGTGGCGGCCGTGTCCACCTCGACGGCGGCGACCATGCTGCCGCTGGCGGACGAGCGTGAGACCGAACTCGCCGCCAAGGCGCAGCAGTTCGCCGCCGAGCTGGCCGCGCTCGACCACCGGACTCCGGACTTCACGCGCAAGGTGCACGACATCTCCTCGATGGGCGACACCGAGATCCGCTCCGCCTCCCAGGTGGCCAACCGGATGCTCAAGCGTCCCGTGGCGGCCCTGGCCTCGGCCAAGGGCGAGGGCGCGGACGCCCAGGGCCGGGTGGCGGGCCAGCTGGTCGCGCTGCGCCGTACGGTGGTCGACCTCGACCCCAAGCAGGCGGCGAGCGGCACGCGCAAGCTGCTCGGGCTCATCCCGTTCGGAGACCGGCTTCGCGACTACTTCGCCAAGTACCAGTCCGCCCAGAAGCATCTGGACGACATCATCAGGGCGCTGAAGTCGGGCCAGGACGAGCTGCTGAAGGACAACGCCGCGATCGAGGGTGAGAAGGCGAACCTGTGGGAGGCGATGACCCGCCTGCAGGAGTACGCCGTGATGGCCGCCGCGATCGACACCGCGATCGAGGACCGCATCCTCGCCCTCGACGCGGCGGAGCCGGAGAAGGCGACCGCGCTGCGCTCGGACGCCCTGTTCGCCGTACGGCAGAAGCACCAGGACA
The DNA here is from genome assembly GCF_040689595.1 of Streptosporangium sp. NPDC051023. NCBI lineage: Bacteria > Bacillati > Actinomycetota > Actinomycetes > Streptosporangiales > Streptosporangiaceae > Streptosporangium > Streptosporangium sp. NPDC051023. The sequence goes on from NZ_JBFBCE010000034.1 coordinate 81,087, forward strand.
TCCTCACCCAGCTCGCGGTCTCCGTTCAGGGCTACCTGGCCCTCGACCTGGTCCGTAAGAACAACCTCGAGCTCAGCAAGGGCGTCGACCGCGCGACGACAACGACGGTCGCCGCGCTGCGCACCGCGGTGACCGTGGCCCAGGCGCTGGCCAACCAGAAGCTGGTGCTCGACCAGATCACCGCGCTCAACTCCACGACCAGCGACCTGATCCTCGCCACCAGCGAGATGCTGCGCACCCAGGCCGGGGCGATCCAGACGCAGGCGGCCTCGACGACCGTCGACATGGATGTGCTGCGCAAGGCCTTCGACAACGTCTACTCGACCATGGACATGATCGACAACTTCAGGGCGCAGGCCGTCGAGAGCATGGCCGTCACCGTGGACAGCCTGAGCACCGAGCTGACCCACGCCAAGACCTACCTGGAGCGCGCGGAGGGAACCCCTTGAGCAAGCCCTCCTCCCCCTCTTCCCACCGTACGGCGGCGCGGGCGGCGGTCGCGCTGGCGCTGCTGGCCATGACCACGCTGGCGGCGTGCTCCTCCGGTGACGTGCCCGACGACGGCCCGGACGTGCTCAGGGTGCTGGCCGGAAGCGAGATCAAAGACCTCGAACCGATGCTGAAACGGTCGGGGGTGAAGGTGAAGATCTCCTACACCGGCACCCTGGACGGCGCCGAGCAGGTGGCGAGCGGCGGCGCCGACAGCTCGTACGACGCGATCTGGTTCTCCTCGAACCGCTACCTGTCGCTGATCAATGGCGCGACGGCCCGGCTCTCCACCGAAACCAAGATCATGTCGTCCCCGGTGCTGCTCGGCCTCAAGACCGCCAAGGTGAAGGAACTCGGCTGGGAGGGCAAGCCGGTCAGCTGGGACCAGATCGCGACCGCGGCGCGCGAGGGGCGTTTCACCTTCGGCATGACCAACCCCGCTTCCTCGAACTCGGGCTTCTCCGCACTGGTCGGGGTCGCGGCCGCGCTGTCGGACGCGGGAGAGGCGCTGAGCGCCCAGCAGGTCACGGCGGTCACGCCCAAGCTGAAGGAGTTCTTCTCCGCGCAACGGCTGACCTCCGGCTCCTCGGGCTGGCTCGCCGACGCCTACGCGAAGGAGGGCAAGGTCGACGGCATCGTGAACTACGAGTCGGTGCTGCTCGGCCTGAAGGGGCTGAGCCTGGTCTACCCCAGCGACGGTGTGGTCACCGCGGACTACCCGCTGACCCTCCTGGCATCGGCGAAACCGGAGAAGAAGGAGCTGTACGGCAAGCTGACCGCCTGGCTGCGGACCCCGGACACGCAGCGGGAGATCATGACGACCACCCACAGGCGGCCCGCCGTCCCCGAGGTGAAACCGGGCCCCGAGTTCGGCACCGCCCCGCTCCTCGAGCTGCCGTTCCCCAACCGCAGGACCGCCGCCGACGGGCTGATCACCGCCTACCTCGACAAGGTGCGCGTCCCGGCGCAGGCCCTGTTCGTGCTGGACACCTCCGGGTCGATGGAGGGTGAAAGGATCGAGGCGCTGCGCCACGCGCTGGTCACCCTCACCGGCGCCGACGCCACGGCCTCCGGCATGTTCTCCCGCTTCCGCAGCCGGGAGAAGGTGGTCATGGTCCCGTTCAACGACTCGGCCGGGCAGCCGCAGTCGTTCGCGCTCCCCGAGCAGAACCCGCAGCCGGTCCTGGGTCAGATCAAGTCATACGCGGAGAGCCTCCAGGCGGGCGGCGGAACGGCGATCTTCGACGGGCTGCGCACCGCCTACCAGCAGGCGGCGGGGAGCGGCGCCGACCACTACACCTCGGTCGTGCTGATGACCGACGGCGAGAACACCAACGGCATCTCCTACGAGGACTTCGTGAGCTTCTACCAGGGGCTGCCCCCGGCGCAGCAGCAGATCAGGACGTTCGTCGTGCTGTTCGGCGACAGCGACGTCGACGAGATGAACAAGATCGCCACGCTGACCAGGGGCGCGGTCTTCGACGCCCGCAGCGGGTCGCTGGCCTCGGCGTTCAAGGAGATCCGTGGCTACCAGTGAGGACCGCGCCGCCCGCGCGGGGCGGGACGCGCCCGCCCCGCCTGTCCCGGACGCCAGAGCCGCCCGCGGGTGCGGTCATGTCCGTTGACCGGGTGCTGGGGTATCTGGGCTCGACCAGGAACATCGTCGGCTGTTTCCTGGCCCTGCTGGGGTTCGGCGCGCACTTCCTCGGCCTGGCGGGCGCGTTCTGGCCGGTGGTCGTCGCCGGCCTGTACGGCGTCGGCGCGCTGGTGACCCCGCCCGACAAGGTCAGGCTGGCCATCTCCCACGCCGAGGTCGAGACCGCCCAGCTCAGGACCGACCTCGACGCCCTGCTGCGGAAGGTGGACGGCTCGCAGCGTTTCCCTGAGGACGTGCGGGCCAAAGTGGGCGGCCTGGCCGACGTGCTCAGCGGCGTCCTGGGCCGGGCCGAGGTCCTGACCACCTCCCCCGACCACCTGCACATCGTCTCCCAGGCGATCCGCGACTACCTTCCCTCCAGCCTGGAGGCCTACGCCAACCTGCCCCGCTCCTACGCCCTGAACCGCCGTTCCGAGCGTGAGCGCAGCGCCCACGAGGAACTCCTCGTCCAGCTCGACCTGCTGGACACCAAGCTGCGTGAGGTGGCCCAGGCCGTGCACAGGGGCGACGAGCAGGCGCTGCGCGACCAGGGCCGCTTCCTGCGCGACCGCTTCGGCGGCTCGGACCTCGACCTGTAGGAGGCGGGAAACCGTCACGCAGCAGGCTGCCCCAGCTCCCCTGCCGCACCACGGACCTCGACCTGCAGCCCGGCGGCGACGGTCACTCCGCTCTAGGGGGCCTCGCCGCCGGGCTCACGGTGGACTCGCTCAGGTCGTAGCCCTGGGCGAGCAGCCCCGCCTCGACCGCGGCGCACACCGTCTCGACGACCTCGACGCGGGCGAACCGCTTGTCGTCGCCCGCGACGACGTGCCACGGCGTGCTCGGCTGGTCGGTCCTGGCGAGCATCTCCTCGACGGCGGCCTCGTACTGCGGGCGCTTCTCCCGATTGCGCCAGTCCTCGTCGGTGAGCTTCCAGACCCGCAGCGGGTCGCCGGCCCTGTCCTTGAAACGCCGGAGCTGCTCCTCCTCCGAGACGTGCATCCAGAACTTGACCATGATCATGCCCTCGGCGACGAGGGTCCGCTCGAACTCCACGATCTCGTCGTAGGCGCGCGACCACTGCTCCTCGGTCGCGAACCCCTCGACCCGCTCGACCAGCACCCGCCCGTACCAGGAACGGTCGAGCACGGTCATCCCGCCCCAGCCCGGCAGCACCGGCCAGAACCGCCACAGGAAGTGGTGCCGCTTCTCGTCGTAGGTCGGCGCGGCGAACTGGGCGACCCGCACGTGTCTGGGGTCGAGCGGACGCACCAGCCGCTTGATGGCCCCGCCCTTGCCCGAGGCGTCCCAGCCCTCGAACACCACGCACAGCGGCGGCCCGATGCGCCGCTCGCCGATCTGACCGCCCAGCATGAGCCGCAGGCGCAACAGATGGTCCAGCGCGGCCTCGAGCCGCTCCGCGGCCTCCTTCTTCGGCAGTTTCTGCGACAGGTCGACCTCAGACAAGCGATTCATGGCACCAGCCTCGCATCCCCGCGGGGAACGGGCCACCCGCCGCCGGGCGAGGGCGCCGGGGTCAGGCGACGGTGATCCTGAAGATCGCCTCACCCGTCCCGGGCCCGCTCGGCGGCTGCGTGGGCGTCGCGCCGCCCGCGCAGTGCCGGCAGGCGTAAAGCGTGACGGTGGTCGTGCCGGGATACTTGGCGTTGAAGACGAAGTAGCGCACCCCGCCGGTGCCGCCGCCCGCCCGATACTCCTCGCTGATGAACGAGGCCACCTTGACGTCCGGCAGGGCCGCCATCCGCCAGCCGTCCCCCGTTGCGGGGTTCTCGTCGACGGCCAGGGAGAAGCGCCTGCCCGGGGTGAGCCGCACGTCGGCGGTCTTGCCCGCCTCTCCGTGCACGACCACGCCGAAGTCGTAGACGGCGCTTCCGGCGCCGCACCCCGTGACCAGCCCGACCAACAGCAGCACTACGGCCCACATTCGGTAAACCACGCAGGCCACAGTAGCGAGCGAGGCGGCCGGTGCCTCACGAGGCCACGCCAGGCGGCGCCCGCCCGCCCGCGCATGGCTCTCACAGGGCTTGCGCAGGAGCTCTCACAGGGGCGCGGCATCTCCCGCGACGGCCGCGCCCAGACGCATCTTCATCGCGTGCTCGACCAGGGTGATCAGCACCTTCTTGCCCGACTCCCGCTGCCTGGCGTCGCACAGCACGATCGGGATCTCCGGATGGAGGGTCAGGCCGAGCCGTACCTCCTCGAGGTCGTAGCGGCGGGCTCCGTCGAAGCAGTTCACCGCGACGATGAAGGGCGTCTGGCGCCGCTCGAAGTAGTCCAGGGAGGGAAAGCAGTCGGCCAGCCTGCGGGTGTCCGCCAAGACCACCGCACCGAGCGCGCCGAGGGCCAGCTCGTCCCACAGGAACCAGAAGCGCTCCTGACCCGGGGTCCCGAAGAGGTAGAGCCGGTAGGCGTCACCGATGGTGATGCGGCCGAAGTCCATCGCGACCGTGGTCGTCCGCTTGCTCTCGACGCCGGACAGGTCGTCGACCCCGATGCCCCTGTCGGTCAGCGTCTCCTCGGTGCTCAGCGGCTCGATCTCGGAGACCGCGCCGACCATCGTCGTCTTCCCCGCCCCGAAACCGCCCGCGACCAGGATCTTGATCGCCTTGGGCAGCCTGACGCGTCCCGCGTCGCGGCTAGAGCGCACGGAGTCCATCGAGCACCGCCCTGTACAGCCTCTCGTCGTGCATGTCAGTCTCCGAATGGGGCTCTTGCAGGGCGATGAACCCCTGGTCGAGCAGGTCACTGAGCAGGACACGGACAGTGCCCGCGGGAAGGTTCGTGTGCGCGGCGATCTCGGCTACCGACTGCGGCTGGTGGCAGAGCCTCACGATGGCGAGGCACTCCGGGTCGAGTCCGGACTCCCTCGGCGAGACGGACCTGACGGTCACCGCCAGTGTGATGAGGTCGAACCGGCCGCGCGTCGGTTCGGTCCTGCCGCGCGTCAGGACGTAGGGCCGGACGATCGGTCCGGCCTCCTCGCCCACCCACTGCGTGTCGGGCAGTTCCTCGAAGGGGGGGTTCATCGTGGAACGTCGTCCTTGGCGGATTCCGCGGCTCTGGCGGGCGAGATGAGGTACTGGCCGACCCGCGTGACGAGCATCGCCATCTCGTAGGCCACCAGACCGACGTCGGCCTCGCTCGTGCAGAGCACCGCCAGGCAGGCACCCTGCCCCGCGGCCGTCACGATCAGGTAGGCGGAGCGCATTTCGATGATGGTCTGGCGCACCGCGCCGCCGTTGATCCGGTCGCTGACGCCCTTGCCGAGACTCTGGATCGCCGATCCAACGGCGGCCAGGTGCTCGGCGTCCGAACGGTCGAACTCCGCCGAGGTCGCCAGCAGCAGACCATCGGTGGAGAAGACGATTCCGTGCTCGGCCTCTCCCACTCGGTCGACCAGGTCGTCCAGCAACCAGGCCAGGTCGGTGAAAGATCCTGTTCCCTGCACCACTCGTTGTCCTCTTTCTGCCGGTGGGCGTTCGGTCGTGTGTCTCTGGCGGCTCGTCTGCGCCGGATCGGCACGCGCGAATCGAAGTCGTCACTGGCGTCAGGTGCGGGATCCGCCGCCGTCGGCGCGATCACCCTCTTTGCCCAGCAGCTGGGCGGCGTCCGAGCGGCCCCTGCGGGTGCCGTCCTGGAAGGACGCCATGGCCGCGCGGATCGTCTCCGGCGAGCGCTCGTCCGCGTCGTCGAGGCCTGGCTCCCGCGATGTGGACTCGTCCTCCTGCAGCGGGGCGGCGAGGTGTGTCTGCGGCACGCGGCGCGGAAGGCCGCCGGGTGTGTGGCTGCTGTCCGGCGGAGGCAGGACGGGAGGCAGCGAGGGGGCAGGACCGTCCTGGTCTCCCCGACCACCGGGGATGCCGGGAGCGGCAGGGCCGCCACTGAGAGCGCCGGGGATGCCGGGAGCGGCGGGGCCGCCACCACCGGGACCGCCACTGGAGGCGCCGGGACCGCCACGACCGGCGGCGTGCCGCGGCATCTCACGCCGCTCGGGGGGCGTCACCCCACCGGGCTCGTCGATGGCCCTCTCCCTCCTGCTAGCCGGCCCGGGGCCGGCGATTCCCAGCGGGTCGCTTCCCCGGTCGAATCCTCCCGCGGATGCCCCGGCCGCCAGCGCGCCCGCGTTCACCGTGCGGGGTTGCGGCACGGCGACGGCGGGCTCAGGCTCCGGCTCGGCCTGCTCTCTGATCAGATCCTGGGGCAGCAGGACCACGACGGTCGTGCCCCCGTACGGCGAGGCCTTGAACGTCACTCGGATCTCGTGCCGCTCCGCCAGGCGACTGACCACGTAGAGCCCGAGGCGGGCGTTGCCGGACAGCTTGAGCTCGGGCGGGTTCGCGATCCGCTCGTTGGCGGAGGTGAGGTCCTCCGGGCTCATGCCCAGGCCGCGGTCCTCGATCTCCAGGGCGTACCCGTGGGCCACGGCGTAACCGCTGACCTGGACCGTCGTGTAGGGCGGCGAGAAGGAGGCCGCGTTCTCTGCCAGCTCTGCGACGAGGTGGATGACGTCGCCGACGGCTCGCCCGTCCAGCGCGACCCCGCCGAGCGGAAGCACGTCGATCCGGGTGTAGTCCTCGATCTCGGCCAGCGCGCCGCGGACCACGTCGATCATCGGCACCGAGTCACGCCACGCGCGCCCCGGCGCCGCCCCGGAGAGCACGAGGAGGTTCTCCGCGTAGCGCCGCATGCGGGTCGCCAGGTGGTCGAGGCGGAACAGGTCGCGGAGCTCCTGCGGGTCGTTCTCCCGCCGCTCCATGACGTCCAGCACGCTCAGCTGCCGGTGGACGAGCGACTGGGTACGGCGGGCGAGGTTGCGCAGGATGTCGGCGATGTCCCGCCGTAGCTGTGCCTGCTCGACCGCGACCTTGATGGCGGTCCGCTGCACGGCGTTGAAGGCCTGACCGACGTGGCCGATCTGGTCGTTGCCGAACTCGAGCGGCGGCGCCTCCGCCGCGATGTCGACGTGCTGCCCGTGGCCGATGCGATCGACCACGGAGGGGAGGCGCTCGTTGGCGAGCTCCCAGGCCGCGACCCTGAGCTTGTCGAGCTGCTGGACCAGGGCCCGCGCGGTGGTGATGGACAGGATGATCGAGGCGATGACGGCCAGGAGCCCGAGGCCGCCCGCCAGCGAGAGCCGTACGATCACACCTGCGGCGACCGGGGTCGCCCGCTCGACGATGCCGTCACCGGCGCTGAGCACCATCTCTTGGAGCTTGGCCAGCACGGGCTGGGAGGCGGAGGCCCACTGCCGGGCGTCGACGGCCTCGGCGGGGGCCGGGGCAGCGCCCCGCATGAGCTGTTCCTCCATGCTGCGCATGCGGTTGAAGGACTCGCTCGCGATCAGCCGTTCGCAGGCCGCCCTGTCTGCGGCGGGCAACTCGGCCACGGCCTCCTGGAAGAGGAACCGTCTCGTCCCGACGGTCTGCGCGAACAGGGCGCGCTCGGTTTCGGTCATCCGGCCCGCGGCGAGACCGCCCGCGGCGATGGCGTCCTCCAGGGACAGGATGTCCCTGGCCCTGCTCAGCTGGATGGTCGTCCGGGTGTCCTTGGCGATGGCGACGTCGTCGAGCGTCGCCATCGAGTCGTAGACGCGGTACAGGGAGTCGATGACGTCGGTGAAGATGTCGGCGGCCTTGACCCGGTCGGCCGTTCCCGCGTCGACACCCTTGCGTCCCGCCTGCAGGCCGTCTAGTTTCTGGAACATCTCCTTGAGGCGCCGGTCGAGGGCCGCGCTGCCCAGCAACTGCACGTCGCTGCCGCCCGCGAGCGTCTTGAAGTTCGCGCTCGCGTCCTCGGTCCGCTTGCGCTGGGCGTTCAGGGCGTCGCGCTGCTGGCGGGCGGAGCCGGAGGCGCCGAGAAAGGTCAGGCTGAGCCTGCGCTCGTTCTGCAGTTCGACCAGGAGTCGCTCGCTCGGCTGGGCGATGCCCGCGTCGAGCCTGGCGACGCCCAGCATGTTCAGGCCCTCACGTACGGTGACCCACGCGGTGAAGGCCCACAGAGCGATAAGTGACACCAGCAGTGCCGTGACCTTGGTCCGCAAACGCGCATTGCGCAAGCGCATAGCACCCATCCTGGCGAAAGTGAAAGAAAATCACATTATCTTTTCACGACGATTAATACGTGTGAATAAATAGGTGCCACATTGCGCCGGATGACGGCATCCGGCAGGGCACCCGGAGAACCTTAGCAATGTCGCCAATTACACTCAAGGCAACTTTGACCAGATGTAGCCGTCTGTCCTTTTTGCAGATCAAAATTCTGCATTGAATTCCGGTGACCGTCCGTCGCCGGATATGCACCATCCGGATTTTCGGCCTCCCGCCGGGCGGGGCGGGAGGCCGACGGGAGGTCACGGAAGGTCATCTCGGACGGGCGACGGGCAGGACGGCTACTCGGGCGGCCGGGCACGCACGGCCAGGTGCAACGCCCCGAGGATCGCGGCCCTGACGATCGCCGACGGGAAGTACAGGTCTTTGTCGTGCCAGAGCGCGGGCGCGTCGATCGGCTCACCGCGGCCGGTGACCATGGCCAGCAGCCTGCGGTGCCCGCGTTCGACGGCCACCGCGCGCGGGTCGGCTCTGGCCGGGGCCGTCAGCAGCAGGGTCTGCAGCGCGTACGCGGTCTCCTCCGCCGTCCCCTCCCAGCAGCCCCACGAGCCATCCTCCCGCTGGGTGCCCAGCAGCCAGCGCACGGCGGCCCGCACCGCGCCCGCGGACTCGGCGCCGCCGTACTCCTGCAGGGCGAGCGCGCAGCAGGCCGTCGCGTAGTACGGCGAGGCGTGCCAACGGTCCAGCCAGCTTCCGTCCGCCCGCTGGCAGTCGCGCAGCCACGCGGCCAGCTTGCGGACGGCCGCCGCGTAACGCCCCGCGGCCTCCGGGGGGTCCGCACACACGCGCAGGTACTCGCCGAAGGCGTCGAGCACGTGCGCGTTGACCGTTGGCGAGGCCCCCTCCTCCCCCTGCCAGGTACAGAAGTGGGTCTCGGTCTCGTAGGTCCAGAGGGCGCCGGGCTCCCTGGGCGCCCGCAGGAGCGCCAGCGCGTACAGCCCGACGGAGGTGGTGTCGGCGTCCGGCGGCAATCCCGGTCCCGCCGCGGTGCCGCCGGGACCTATCGCGGCGTCCAGCGCGGTGACCAGTTCCTCCGGCACGGTCACCGGGACGCCCGCGCGCCGCAGCCAGCTCAGCGTCCAGCTCCGTTCGAAGACGGTGACGGGGACGGCGCAGGGCACGGGGCCGCCGTAATGGGCGGCGACCGTCTCCAGGTACCGCCGTACGGGCGAGTCCTCGTCGCCACTCCCCCGGACGCCGAGCCACGCGGCGCCCGCCGCGGGCGAGGCGCCGATCGCGTGGGCTTCAGGAGGCCGGGAATCCTCCGTGCTCACCGCGACCCGCGGGGACGTCTTCTCCCCCGGCCGGGGCGAGGCCTCCTCAGGGGACGGGATCGGGCTGGGAACGACCCCGGGGGCCCCGGCCGCCGTCTCTCCCGCAACCTCGAGGGCGTGCAGCACCTTCTGCGGGACGGCGGCACCCGAGGCGAGCCTGGTCCGTACCACCGACAGCTTCGCCGTGCTCATGCCCGGGGGGAGCTCGAGCGGCTCCCCCTCGCCCATCGCCGCGAGATGCCCGTTGACCATCGCGGTCAGCGCGGGCACGATGAGCTCGATCGCCGGCATGTCCGGCAGCTCACGTGAGTCGCAGGGGTTCTTCGAATCACACTGGTCGCACGGGTCGTGCCCGTGCGACCAGCGGCGCAGCGCGCCGAGTCCGCGCCAAGTGGTCCGTACCACGGCGTCACGGCCTCCGCCCGAGTCCTCACGCCGGAGTTCGGCGAGCAGCGCCTCGGTCGCGCTGAGGGTGGGGACCAGCGCGTATCCACCGCGAGCGCCCCAGCCGCCGTCAGGACGTTGGGCGGCCAGCAGGAACTCGACGCGCGGGGCATGGCCGGCCAGCCACGGCGCCAGGCTCACCAGCCGCCCCGTCTCGTACACCGAGACCGAGACCTGGCCCCACGGCTCGGCCAGCAGCCCGGCGACCAGTTCGCGCGCCGCCGCGGCCACACGGGTCTCCGTATGGAGCGCTCTCCCGGCCAGGCCGAGAAGTTTCCTCGCCGCGTCCGGGACCTTCCGCAGCTCGGTGCCGGACAGGAGGATGTCGTCGATGGTCACAGAGAGCCCCAGTAGTCGGCGACCTGGTAGAAGCCCGCGCAGAAGTCCATCTGCCGTTCCAGATAGCCCGCCAGCTCTGGATTCTCCACCCGCAGCGGGGCGATCAGCTCACGGCTCGTGGCGGCCAGCCCCGCGATGTGCCGCTCGACCTCGGCGCGTTCGAGACCGAGCAGCAGGGCGTTGAGGTCGCCCCAGAGCAGGTCGCGTTCGTAGGTGCCCAGGTCGTTGAGGAGGCGCAGCACCCGCTGCACCGCCCTCGACGCCTCCGCGACCGCGCCGGGATCGGCGGTGACGACGGGACCGGAGGTGTACAGCCAGTGCGCGGCGAACGCGAAGGAGAAGCCGAGGTTGTCGGCGTTGCCGAGGTACTCCTCGAACCCCGGGGTGACCTTCGCGCCCTTCCAGCGCGCCTCCTTCAGCATCGCCTCGAGCATCTGCCGCAGTTCCTCGTGCCAGATGGGGCCGAGCACGGGGTAGGCGGGTGAGGCGGTCAGCTCGTCGCGGATGGCGGCGAGCATCAAGGTGAGGTCGTCGCCGTCCCGCGGCGGGGCGCCGCCCGCCACGTCGAGGCAGCGCCGCGCGATGTCCTCAACCTCCTGCGGGGAGGTCGCGACGTAATCGACGAGCCAGTCGAGGCCGAACGCCCACAGGCAGACCTTGTTGGCCATCCGCAGCCGCTCCGCCGTGAACCAGGGCCCGCTGAAGGCCATGGCCAGCGACAGGGTGCTGTAAAGGGCCGCGTCGAACGGCTTCGCGGAGAACAGGCCGGGGTAGGCCTCCGCCCATCCGCGCATGTCGCGCTGGGCCTGCCCCGCCACGGCGCAGATCGTCCCGCACTCCGCGGCCGAGGGCCACGCCGTGGGACCGGTGCCGCCCGTCACGCCGCCGCGCCCGGGCCATGCCGGACGGGGCCTAGGTTCAGCGTGACCTTCTCGCGAGGTCTCAGCGAGGCGGCGGGGAACGGTGTGTACGGCCCGGCGGTGGCAAGCTGGGGACGAAACCGGCTCAGGATCGCGGCGATCATGAGAGGCGCCTCGACGTAGAACAGGTGCTTGCCCAGGCACTGGTGCGAGCCGCCGCCGAAGGGGAAGTACGCGTACCTGTGCATACGCTCATGTGCGCCGGGGGCGAAGCGCTCCGGATCGAACTCGAGCGGGCGCTCCCAGAACTCGTCGAGCCGGTGCGTGGAGTAGGGGCTGATCAGCACCTGCGCGCCCGCCTTGATGCGCACGCCGCCGATCTCCGCGGACTTCATGGCCATCCTGGGGAGGATCCAGCCCGCAGGATAGAGGCGCAGGAGCTCCTGCAGGACCATGCGTGTGTAGTGCAGCTCCGCCAGGTGCTCGGGTGCGACGGGCCCGGCGCCGACCACCCGGTCGATCTCCTCGTAAAGCCTGGCCGCGACCCCCGGATGGGCGTCCAGCAACGGCCACAGCCAGGTCAGGGACATGGCCGTCGACTCGGAGGCCGCGCCGTAGACGCTGACGAGGTTGTCGCGGATCTGCCGGTCGTCGAGCCCCGTCCCGTCGTCCCCCTTGACACGGCAGAGCGCGGAGATGACATCGAGGCCGTCGCCGCTGTCGGCCCGCGCGTTGCGGATCACCGGGAAGACCACGTCGTCCACCGTCCTGACGGCCTTCATGAAGGACCGGTCACCGGGGACCCGTACCGAGTAGGGCATGAACGGCATGAGCAGCCGGAAGTTGATCGAGGTCGCGGCCGTGTCGTAGGCGGGGGCGAGGCGCTCGCCCTCCTCACGGGTGATCCTGTCGCCGAACAGCACCTTGAGGACGGCCCGGTTCACGATCCTGGACATCTCCTCCAGGACGTCGATCTGCTGTCCGGCCAGGGCGTACTCGTCCAGTTCCGTGACACGCGAGGTGATCACCCCTGCCATCTCCCCGGCGATCGAGTCGATGTATCTCCGGGTGAAGAGGGGCTGCAGGACCTTTCTGCTGGACTCCCAGGGCTCGTCCTCACCCAGGATGCTGGCGCCGATCATGCGCCGTAGGGGCCGCCAGAACATGCCTTCGCGGCGGTAGTTGGTCCAGTCCGACTTCAGCACCTGCTGAACGTGGTCGGGGTGGGTCACCAGGTAGGGGCGGAAGAGTCCCAGCTCTAGCCGGACGACCTCCCCCTGCGCCCGCCTGCCTATCTCGGCGAGGGTGTTCACGGGGTCTTTCATCAGCCCTGACAGGGCGCGGTGGACGGGGACGGTCCTGCTCCGCCGGAACGTTCCGGCAGCCGCGTCGATCGACATTACTACGTTCTCCCACCTCGCGTGACGCGAACATACGCAGCGTGACCGCCGCCCGCGGCGACGCCGGGGCGGTGGGAGCGCAATCAGGGACAAGCGGCCACTCCGTTGTGACCTATCCCACACGGGAAGTAGTCAGGGCCGGTCGACCGGCAGCCCCTCCATGATCTTCCCGCGCCTCGCCATGCGCCCTCTCACACTCACGTATGTAAAGGGCTTTATTACGACTTTCAGAACCCTTTGGGCGAAGTATCACATGATCGACAGGGGGCGATCAAGGTTGCAGCCGGATAATAGTTTTGCCATAACTGCGACGAATCGGTTTCTTAAGCAAGAGTTCATGTAATGTGGGCAGAATTCGCAAACCAGTTCCCACATTTTCGTCACTCAGCGTGACGGATACTGTGGTCGCCGTGACCTTTTCTCCACACAAAACGGGACCGAAACTCGGACGGGACCCTCTATTCCCATCCAGATTCCACAGGAAACCCCGCTACCTCCAAGACCGGATGAGAATACCCATTCCTCCCCAAACCCGGACGAAACCCCCCGTTTCCCTCCCAGACCCGGACTAGACCACCCATTTCTCTCCAGAGTGGTCCAGTCCAGTAAAGGGCTCAGTGCCCGAAGGCGTCCAGGAGGCGGTCGGCGGCGAGGGAGGGCGTCAGGTCACCTGCCTGCACCTCCCGCTCGACCTCCGCGGCGATCGCGGCAACCCGGGGATGCTCGTGGAGCCTGGCCAGCAGGCGCTCGGTCACCAGGGACCAGGTCCAGCCGACCTGCTGGCGGCGGCGGCGGGCGGCGAGCTCTCCGGAGGCCTCCATGGTCTCCTGATGCGTCACGATCTGGCGCCACAGCTCGTCCATGCCGGTGCCCTCCCGTCCGCTGCAGGTCAGCACCGGCACCGCGCGCTCGGAGCGCAGCAGCCGCAGCGCCCCGGCCAGTTCCCTGGCCGCCTTCTTGGCCTCCAGCTCGTACGGGCCGTCAGCCTTGTTGACCGCGATCACGTCCGCGAGCTCGAGCACGCCCTTCTTGATGCCCTGGAGCTGGTCGCCGGTCCTGGCCAGGGCGAGCAGCAGGAAGGTGTCGACCATGTCGGCGACCGCGGTCTCCGACTGGCCGACCCCGACGGTCTCGACGAGCACGACGTCGTATCCCGCCGCCTCGACCACGACCATCGCCTCGCGGGTCGCCTTGGCGACCCCGCCGAGCGTGCCCGAGGTGGGGGAAGGACGGATGAAGGCGGCCGGGTCGACGGCGAGCCTGGACATCCTGGTTTTGTCGCCCAGGACACTGCCGCCCGTCCTGGTGGACGACGGATCGACGGCGAGCACCGCGACGCGGTGCCCCTGTCCGGTCAGGCGGGTGCCGAGCGCGTCGATGAACGTGGACTTGCCCACGCCGGGCACACCGGTCACGCCGACCCTGCGCGCCCTGCCCGAGAGCGGGGTCAGCTCGACCAGCAGCCGCTGGGCCAGGTCCCTGTGATCGGCCCTGGAGGACTCGACCAGCGTGATCGCCCTGGCGATCCACACCCTCGAGCCCTCCTTGACCCCCTGGACGTAGTCCTCAAGCGTCCTGGGCATGGCCCAGCCGGGTGCGCAGGTCGGCCACCAGCCCCCGGGCGGCGTCGGCGATCACGGTGCCGGGCGGGAAGATGGCCGAGGCCCCCGCGGCACGCAGCTCGTCGAAGTCGCCCGGCGGGATGACACCGCCGACCACGATCATGATGTCCTCCGCGCCCAGCTCGGCGAGCGCCTCGCGGAGGGCGGGGACCAGCGTCAGGTGCCCGGCCGCCAAGGAGGAGACCCCGACCACGTGCACATCGGCCTCGACCGCCTGGCGGGCGACCTCCTCCGGCGTCTGGAACAGCGGGCCGACGTCCACGTCGAACCCGAGGTCGGCGAAGGCGGTCGCGATCACCTTCTGCCCCCGGTCGTGGCCGTCCTGCCCCATCTTGGCGACCAGGATGCGGGGGCGGCGGCCCTCAAGGCGCTCGAACTCGGCGCATGCGGTACGGACCTCGTCCACGCCCGATCCAACCTCCTCGCGGTAGACCCCGGAGATCGTGCGGATCTGGCCCTCGTGCCTGCCGAACACCCGCTCCAGAGCGTCGGAGATCTCTCCGACCGTGGCCTTGGCCCGCGCCGCCTCGACGGCCAGCGCGAGCAGGTTGCCCTCGCCGGCCGCCCCCTTGGTGAGCGCCTCGAGCGCCTGGCCGACCCGCTCCGCGTCGCGCTCCTCGCGTAGGCGACGGAGCTTGTCGAGCTGCTGGGCGCGCACCGAGGTGTTGTCGACCTTGAGCACCTCGATGGCCTCGTCGGCGTCCGGACGGTACTTGTTGACGCCGATCACCGGCTGGCGTCCCGAGTCGATGCGGGCCTGGGTGCGGGCGGCGGCCTCCTCGATGCGCAGTTTGGGCAGGCCCTGGTCGATCGCCTGCGCCATGCCTCCCGCGGCCTCGACCTCCTGGATATGCCCCCACGCCTTGCTCGCCAGCTCGTGGGTGAGCCGCTCGACGTAGTAGGAGCCGCCCCAGGGGTCGATCACCCGGCAGGTGCCCGACTCCTGCTGGAGCAGGAGCTGGGTGTTGCGGGCGATCCTGGCGGAGAAGTCGGTCGGCAGCGCCAGCGCCTCGTCGAGGGCGTTGGTGTGCAGCGACTGGGTGTGCCCCTGGGTCGCGGCCATCGCCTCGACGCAGGTGCGCACGACGTTGTTGAAGACGTCCTGGGCGGTGAGCGACCAGCCGGAGGTCTGCGAGTGGGTCCGCAGCGACAGCGACTTGGGGTTCTTCGCGCCGAACCCGGAGACCAGGCGCGCCCACAGCAGCCGGGCGGCGCGCAGCTTGGCGATCTCCATGAAGAAGTTCATGCCGATGCACCAGAAGAACGACAGCCTCGGCGCGAACCTGTCGATGTCCAGTCCCGCCTCGGTGCCCGCCCTGAGGTACTCGACGCCGTCCGCGAGGGTGTAGGCCAGCTCCAGGTCGCACGTGGCCCCGGCCTCCTGGATGTGGTACCCGGAGATCGAGATGGAGTTGAACTTGGGCATCCGCTCACTGGTGTAGGAGAAGATGTCCGAGATGATCCGCATCGATGGGGCGGGCGGGTAGATGTAGGTGTTGCGGACCATGAACTCCTTGAGGATGTCGTTCTGGATGGTCCCCGCCAGCTGCTCCGGTGCGACCCCCTGCTCCTCCGCGGCGACGATGTAGAGCGCGAGCACCGGGAGCACCGCGCCGTTCATGGTCATCGACACGCTCATCCTGTCGAGGGGAATCCCGTCGAAGAGCTGCCGCATGTCGTAGATGGAGTCGATGGCGACCCCCGCCATGCCCACGTCTCCCGCCACGCGCGGGTGGTCGGAGTCGTAGCCCCGGTGGGTCGCCAGGTCGAAGGCGACCGAGAGGCCCTTCTGCCCGGCCGCCAGGTTGCGGCGGTAGAAGGCGTTCGACTCCTCCGCGGTGGAGAACCCGGCGTACTGCCTGATGGTCCACGGCTGGTTGACGTACATGGTCGGGTAGGGCCCGCGCAGGTACGGCGCAGCCCCCGGGTAGGTCCGCAGGAAGTCCAGCTCGGCCAGGTCGTCCGCCGTGTAGAGCGGCTTGACGCCGATCCCCTCCGGCGTCTCCCACACCAGTTCTTCCGGGGTCTTCCCGGTGGCCTGCCGTACGGCCCGCGCCCAGCCGTCCCGGTCGGCCTCCGAGGGCTCCCTCTTCAGCCCGATTCCGGAGAAGTCGGGAATCATCGAGCCACCTCCAGGTCGTCGAAGGTCGTGCGGAGCACGCCGAGCGCGTCGCACCCGGCGTAGAGGTTGGCGTCCACTCCCGCGTAGTCTCCCTTCCCCGCCAGCCACACCTTCGCCGCTCCCGCGCCGCGCAGCGCGGCGGCCACGGCCTCGGCGTGCTCGCCGTACAGCCTGTCGCTTGAGCACAGGCAGGCGATCCTCGCGCCGCTGGCGGTGAACGCCTCGGCGATCGCGGCGGGGTCGGCCGCGGCCGCAGGGCCGGTGACGGTCGCGATGCCCCCGGCCTGGAACAGGTTGGCCGCGAACGACGCCCTCGCGGTGTGGACGGCGACCGGGCCGATGGTGGCCAGGAACACCGAGGGCCTGACCTCCTGCGCGTCCGCCAGGTCGCGCAGCTCCTCGAACTCCTGGGCGTAGCGGACGCCCTCCGCGCCGCCCGGCCTGGGGGCGCGGGCGGGGAGCCGCTCGCCGAGGTTGGGGAACTCGCTCACCCCGGTGATCGGGTCGCGGCGGTGGGCGATGTTGTCCGAGCGCCTCCGCCAGGTGGCGGCCAGCCGGTCGGCGACGAGCCCGGAGTCCAGGGCCGCGGCCATGCCGCCCGCGCGCTCTATCTCCTGGAACCACTCCCAGGCCTTACCCGCCAGGTCCTCGGTGAGCCGCTCGACGTACCAGGATCCGCCCGCGGGATCGATCACCCTGGCCGCTCCCGCCTCCTCGACGAGCAGCGACTGGGTGTTGCGCGCGATGCGGCGCGCGAAGGCGTCCGGCAGGCCGAGGCGGGCGTCGAACGGCTGCACGGTCACCGCGTCCGCCCCTCCCGCCCCCGCGGCGAAACAGGCCAGCGTGGTGCGGAGCATGTTCACCCACGGGTCGCGGGCGGTCATCATGGCCGAGCTGGTCACGGCGTGCTGCCGCTGCCCGAATCCCGTGCCCGCCCCCGTCGCCGCTTCCTCCGCCGTGCCCGTCCCCGCCCCGCACACCTCGGCGACGCGCGCCCAGAGCCCGCGCGCGGCGCGGAGCTTGGCGACGGTGAGGAACTGGTCGGCGGTCGCGGCGTAGCGGAACTCCAGCTGCCCGAACGCCTCCTCGACGGTGAGGCCCGCGCCGGTCAGCGCCCGCAGGGCCGCGACCCCCGCGGCGACCGAGCAGCCGAGCTCCTCGGCGTCGCTCCCGCCCGCGTCGTGGTACGGCGTGCCGTCGACCATGACCGCCCGCAGCCCGGGGAAGCCGTCCACGCAGCGCCTGGCCAGCTCGGCCGCGGTCGCGGCATCGCGCAGCGGGTCCGCGCCCAGGTTGCCCGTCGGCGTGACCCCTCGCCGCCCGGCCAGCGCCAGCAGCGTCTCTGCCGCCTCGCGGGTACGCTCCCCCGCGTCCAGGGTGACCGAGATCAGCTCCAGGTAGACGCGGTCGTCGAGGACACGCGGCAGATCCTCCGGCTCCAGGGCGAGCCACAGCGAGGTGACACCGTTCTCCAGGTCGGCGAGGACCGCCTCGGGGTCGGCCACCTCGTGCCGCTGCCTGACGTCCCAGCCGCCCTCAGGACGGGATCCCCTGATGTAGGGTGCCGCGCCCGGCAGGCCGGGGTCGTCGGGAAGGTCCGACTCGTCGTAGAGCGGCGCGATGGTCACACCGTCGTAGGTGGTGGAGGACAGCGCCTCCTCGGGGGAGCCGGTTTCGATACCGGACTTGTGCAGAACACCGAGCGCGAGCTCACGCCACCGCTCCCGCGTGGTCGGCGGGAAGCCGGCGGCCGTTCGAAGTTCCTCAGGCGGCACCGTCATGAACCGGATAGTAAGCCCACCGCCCGAAGGCGCTCTCCGCCAGGTCCCGGTCACCGGGCCGCCCGTTCCTGTGACGCCTGGTGACAGGGCTCTTCTCCCGGACGCGCGGGACACCGTTCTCGCGGACGCGCGGGGCATGCACGATCCGCAGCCGCACCGGATGCGCCAGTAGCTCCAAAGTTTCCACGATGCAACGGTCTCATATCGTGCTACCGTTCGCAAAATAGT